>JAFLCB010000005.1 GCA_017302795.1 Deltaproteobacteria bacterium
GAAGAGCGATTATGAAAACATTAGACCACATTCTTCGTTAGGTGGTCTGCCTCCGGCGGAATTTGTCAGACGACAAGCCGCCTAAAACCTGAGCTCTCGAGTGGCTTGGTTAAAGGGGGGACCTCACAATTGGGCGGGATTTGAGGGAAGAATTGATATTAAATATTAAAAATAGAAGAGATTTGAACGAGGCAAGCCGAAACCCGCAGGGGTGGAGGCGAAGCCTCGCCATCGGGTAGTATTATAAACGATGGCACTAATGCTATTCACCGCCCTATATCAGGGAAAAACGCAATACATTGAGTATTTGTCCACTATCAAAACTATTTTAAAAAAATCGCAAACTTTAAAAAAAATTTCTCCATATAGGTAAGTGAGCAAGGTTTTTGATTGGCAAAAATCACTCACAAAATAAACCGCCCTAACGGGCAAAAGGAGAAATGTATGCGAATGTTCATAGAAACCAAAGTCCACTCATCGTCAGTGGCAACCGAACCAAAGGATGTAGAAAAAGGTTTAGGTTTTATTCTGGTATTAGAAACAACGAAAAAAATTGGTGATGTTGTGGTGCCAGACTACATCAAGTGTAAGTCAAAGGTGAAGATTGACCCGTCCCCAGAAAACCAATTGTTGGAGGTTGAGGTATTCAACATTGCTGGACAAGGTAGCGGACAATTCGGCGGAAAGGTTCAAACCTATTACCGCATCATCCGCAAAGCAGAGTTTGGAGGGAAAAAATAATGCTTCCCACAATTAGCGAACTGTTGAAGCACAAGGAAGCCCTTATCACCGTTTTTTCGGTGGTAGGGGCAACCCTCTTTTATTTCTTTTACCAAATATATAGAGGCCGTAAATATCACTTGAAAGAGCTGAAAGCCCTTGGACTCTACCAAGATGAAACCAAGGATGTGATGAATGAAAAGACAGGATTAAAGGAACGGCGAGTATGTTCCAAAATCAAAATTTATTGGAATGGCAATAAACTGATTTTTTCCAAATACAACCGTGCTTATGGCATCAAAAATTTTGAAAATTTAAAACAGAACTTGGAAACTCTTTTTGGCAAAAAGATTGAACTCATCACCCACGAAAAACAGTGGTGGTCATCCCAACCAAAAATCATCATTCACACCGAAGCATTTCCAGAAAAGTTTCTATTGTCGCAGATACCATCGCTCGCCGTTGGGCAGTTGTTCATTGGAATTGATGCCCTGATGAAATTTATAATTTTAGAGGTAATCAAAAATTTTGAGAATACACTTTTAATTATTGGGCCAAAGGGGTCAGGGAAATCGGTTTTAATTAATTCAATTATTCGGTCATTCTTTCAAACTCTTTTGAAACACAACCGATTGAGCGAGTATCAGTTAATCATAGCCGACAATAAAGGAACTGACTTTATTGAGGTTGTTGATGAGTTTAAGGGTTCTTATTATCAGCCGTTTAACTTGAATGACTTGCGAGAACTGGTTGGGCGATTAAGACAGCACAAGGAAGAAATTGAGAGCACATTACAGTTTCTAAAAACAAATCGCATATCACCTCGCCACTGGGATGAACTCCGCACGGAGGACACAATGTTTTATGTGCCTCCAAAATTATTTTTAGTGCTTGATGAAATGAAAGCCTATTTCGGTTCAGGCAAGCAAGCACCAAAACTTTCCAAAGAGCCAACAGCCGATGAGCTGGTTCGCAGGGAAAAATATGAGCTTACCCAAGAGTTCGGGCACTTGGTGAACTTCTTTGCCGAACAATGTCGCTCAACGGGCATAGTCCTCATCTGTGCCAGTCAATCGCCGAACAAGAGTGATTATGACTATCCAGATTTTATTAATTTCCCAATACTCATAGCCTCTCAAACAAATGCCCAACAAAGCATTCAGTTAATCGGCGATACGAGCTTAAACGACAACACACTGACCAGAGGGAAGTTTGTAATTCGGGACGAGATTGGAGTCCGCAGGTTTCTGGCTCCGCTATCCATCAAAATCAAAGGTGATGGCGATGCTTCTAAATAAAATATTTTGTGGCCTTGACACTGTTTACATCACTATTACCCGACCAAGGAGCTTAATTTCTTTTATCGGCGAAAATGCGGAGCCTACGGACAAACTGTTTTATGGAATTTTGGACATTCTACTTGGACGAAATTTTGTCGTTCAAGGGGGTTCAAAAAAATTCGTGAACAATGGGAGCGAATATATCCAAAGCAATTCAAGGGAAATTTTAGTTCAACTCCGCTCCGCTCACCTGATGAAATATGGTCGCTCAAAGGTTGGAGCCATTTTAAAGTTTTTGAGCGACAGTGGAGTAAAGCCAAAAACAAAGCGAACCCGAAAAAAAGACTTTAAGGCAGAAAAGCAGGATGTGTTCTATCAAATCACACGAATTGATTTTGCGGTGGATCACGAGACGAGAATTGACCTGATTAAAATTTTGACCGAGCGAGTGGGATACACTCATTTTTTTAGTGGCATCCCCAAAGATTACTTTTTCGGGTCATCCATCACAGCGAACGAACGAGTAAGGCTACACGAGAGCACCGATTTAAAGAGCTTAAAATTTTCAATAACGGTTTTGAGCTGGCGATATACGACAAACGATTAGAAATTGCTGAACAAGCGACCGCAGAAAAGCTTCAATTATATCCGCCCATCTATCGGGACATCCTTTTAGAACCAGAGCGGAAGCTTTACCGTGTTGAGTTGCGATTCTTTCGCACACGTAGCATTGCCTTTAACCACCTCACGGTGGATGAACTTTTTGATTTACCAGCCAAAGAATTGAATAAGTTTGGCGAAGCCACCAAATTATTAAAAAGAAAAAAACAAAAAACTTTCCCGAGCACTCTTTTTTCTCGGCTGTTCTCCGTTTGATTTTCCATTTAAAGAACGGAGGAAATTTTATGGATAGCAATTTTTCAAGTATGAACCGAGCTGTTGAACAATCAATGGCCTTTCTTAACGAACAAATCAAAGCGATGGATTGGAACAAGAAATGGCGAACGGATTACCCAAAAACTGAACGGGCCAAACAAGAAGCCGAGACACTTAAGAAGCCAGAGGTCAAAGAGGCATTGAAAGAAGTTTTCAGCGAGCAATCATTAGCGATGTCCCAACTGGGGGAGGTATTCTAATGAAAGCCGTTAGAATTACCGAGCTGGACGAGATTACCGAATTTCCCGTGAGCTATATCGTGAAAGCCGATGGGAGTGATGAAATGGTGGGATGTTGCCCGAAAGCATTCTTCAATTTCTTTGGTCTCTTGGATGCGATTGATGAATTGAAATCCTCATTTTTATTTTGGCTAAAAGCGGAACTCCAAGAGGACGACAAAACACTGATTACACCGCCTGACGGTATACGAGCCTTTTTGAAAAATCCAATTTTTGAAAAGTTAGATTGTCGTGGTGGTTTAATTTATGACTACGACTTACCGACATTTATTTTTCTATTGGCTGACGGTTGGGTTCTACTCCCATTCCTTGTAAGCAACGGTAAAGGACAGCCTCTCCACTGTGAGGTTTATTATATGAGCAATGGGAAGTTGTTTTGTAATGGTGTTGAGATTTCAACCCAGACATTTGTCCAGAAACTTTATTGTGATGAAGACAACCGCTTTATTATCGGAGGAAAAAAGGGGGGCGAGGATTAACCCTCGCCCTGATTTTCAAGAACTTTGAGCAAATACTTAATGGATACAGAGATGGCACTACCTTGGTTTAGGTAGATTAAAATGTTGGTTCCGTTTTTGGTTTTTCTCACCTTATGAAAAGGCACGAAAGCCAAGCCTCGGTTCATTTGTTCACTCTGTTTCTGTTTTTTTTCGTTCGCCATTTTAAGACTCCTTTGTTTCAACCCACTTTGGGGTTTTTAGAAATCGCAGAAACCCAAGTGGTGTTAGAAACGAGTGGTAATCAGCCGAAAATCTTTTTTAGAGTGGAAAAGGACGACTGGCATAACCGATGACAATGTGTTGGCGGTGGTTAGTGAATAAGGATGTCCCCAATCGGTCGGCTGATTAGCACGGCTTTGAGGTCATAGTGGCGAATGAAACTCCGCAGACGGGCAAATAGGAGGCTCTGGGGTGCTTTGGATAGTGGGATTTGAAAGCGGGACAGAACGGCTTTAATATTAATTAATAAGGGTTCATTGCCCGACCGTTGCCCAAATGCTATAAGTTATTGAATACAGGGGGTTTACATCACCTCCACCAATTTCCTTCCGCCGAAGGCGGAAATTCAGTATCCAGGATACAGTTAACTGTATCCTGGATACTGTGCGATATCAGCGCCTGGGCGTTATCGCTGTTGTTGTTTCCGAGTTCAGTAACTTGTAAAGGCTCGCTCCCAAGTGATCGCCAAGACGAACTATCGGCGAGTTTTCGTCCTTCATCAGCTTAAAAATAGTTTTACATTCTTGAAGTGAAGCGTATGCGGTTTGATAGTAACGCTTCTTTTCTTTTACCGACTGTTTCGCGTTCCCTTCTGACAAATTTAAAGCAATCGAGGACGAGGCTCGCAAAAGCTGGTCCCGCAAGTACGCCGGTGCTTTTACTTCAGAGGCCAGGTCGTGAAACTGCACTGCTAGGTCCAGCGTTCGGAACGTTTTCATATAATATCCCTTCGTTTGTTCGTGAATCGGCTTTCCAGAAAGAAGCCGATGAATGAACAAACGAGAGGCCAGCGAAGCCTGCCAAATCTTGAACTTCATAAAAACGTCCTAAATTGGGATAATTGAGCAAGGTTCTGAATTGAATTTGTAACCTTTTAATGACCTCAAGCGTAGACAGTTTGACAATTCCAAATAGGAGGCCAAATGGGAGGATCGATGCGGTCATTTTTAACGATGTGTCTGGTGATGGGTGTGATGGTTCTATCTGAGCGTGCGCTTGCGTGGAGTCCGGAGAATTTTAAAAAACCGAGCGACGCGGATTTAAAGAAGTCGCTGACCAAGATTCAGTATCAGGTCACTCAGCATGAAGGCACGGAACGGCCCTTCGAGAACGAGTTTAATGAAAAAAAAGATGACGGCATTTACGTCGACATCGTTTCCGGCGAACCGCTTTTTAGCTCGAAAGACAAATACGACTCCAAAACGGGTTGGCCGAGCTTTTCAGCTGTTCTGAAAAAAGAGTATATTGTCGAAAAAGAGGACCGCGGACTCTTTGGTTCTCGAACGGAGATCCGCAGTAAATATGCGGACTCTCATTTGGGACATGTTTTTAACGATGGTCCAAAACCGACTGGCTTGAGATACTGCATGAACTCTGCAGCCATGCGGTTTATTCCCGCGGCTGAACTGGAGAAACAGGGTTACGGCCAGTTTGTTTCTCTCTTTCAAACGGCAGTGCCCGCAAAGAAAAAGTAAATAGCAGCAAGACGTCGTGTTAGTCGGCGGTGGTTTGACAATTATCTCGGGGTGAGAGGTAGTCATGGAATGGCACCTCCAATCGCCGAAGAAGCCGACCTGTCGAAGCAATTCTCGAGATGGATGAAGGAAGCGCAAGACGGAAACCGCGATAGCTACCTTCAGCTATTGAAAACGATTCGACCACACATCGCAAAGTTTGTAGCTTTTGAGGCGTTTAAATATGGCCTCGGACGAGAACTAGGGGAGGATATCGTGACGATCACATCGTTCGACTTCAATTTTCCGAAAGGAGGATCGCTTGAGTTTGAAATCAGCCGTACTTTTAGTTAGCGGAATTCTAGGCGTGATGATCTGTGTGGCCTTCAGCCATAAGAGCTCGGCGCAAACTCCTGCGACACCTGCTCGTGAAGTCCCGACCGAGTCGCTCGTTCTGGCTGGTGGCTGCTTTTGGTGTATGGAGCCGCCATTTGAAAAATTAGACGGAGTTGTAGAAGTGGTGTCGGGATACTCAGGGGGATCAAAGGACACGGCAATTTACGACATAGTGTCAAACGGCAACACGGGACACATTGAGGTCGTAAAGGTTGTCTATGATCCAAAGAAGATTTCGTATCGGGAGCTACTAAAAGTGTTTTGGCGGCAAATCGATCCGCTTGATAGCCAAGGTCAATTTTGTGACAGAGGCGAGCAGTACACCTCGGCTGTTTACTACAAAAACGATGCTGAGAAGAAGCTAGCTGAAGAGTCGTTAGCTGAAATCATGACGACGCCGTCAATTCGAAATGCGAAGATTGCAACGAAGCTACGCCCAACTACGGAATTTTATGCAGCCGAGGACTATCATCAGGACTACTACAAGAAAAATCCAATCCGCTATAAGTTCTACCGCGCCAACTGCGGTCGAGACGCCCGCCTAGAAAAAATATGGGGCGCTTCGAAAAAATAGAGGATGAATTGCTGGGTGGTTGTTAGAGGCACGGAAAAAGTGGCACCGGGGCGGTGCCCCAGTGCCGAATCAGGACACTTACCGCTTTATAAAAGTGAACTCAAATGCGGCTTGAACCCCCGACCGGGGGCCTCTACTCCTACAACCGGGGCTAGTATCGCGTGCAGTTTAATTCCTGACGATAGACTTCAAAGCTTGAGGCGCCGTCGCATTTGATATTGACGCTCAAAGTATTGGTCCTTGTTTCAAAATTTAAATATGCGCCGGTGTAGTTGCAAGAATAGTCGAGCTGACTGGTCACATCCACGGTGAACCGACTTTCCGTCGAAAGTCCTGCTTCAGCAACATAGTTGCCTGCCGCAAGGTCAGTTGTTTGAAAGGCCAAACCGGTCAGCGTAGCTAGGTTAACCGGAGCCGATAGCGAGATCGTTCTGCTCGGAGTATCGACGATGATTTCGGGTGCAGGAGATCGCCCGCTATCCGCAATGGTCGGTTCGCATCGGATGTATTCAGCCTGAGCAAAACCGACCATGTTAAGACTCGCAATTACGAAAAAAAAGTATCGTGCGATTTTCATAAAGACTCCATGTTCAAAGAAGAGCGTACTTCTTGAAATGGGGTGTAGTTTGAATTTCGGCTTAGCTCAAATTTAGATCCTATTTTTCCGCGTCAGACCCGTTGAACGCCCTTTTTTTCAAGGGTTCCATCATTCACTGAAGTTTCGGAAATGAAATTTTACGGACTATGCCTCTTAACGAGTCTCCAGTCTGAACGTTCCTCGGCAGCCTTGATCAACCCATACTCGGCTATAATCGTAACCCCAATTTGTGCCTTCAACACAACGTGTTCGAGACTCCTGCCTGTGAAGCTGAGCATGCAAAATTCTTTCGCCGCTGTCGGGAAAGCACGAGTTGAAGCGGTGATCTGTGCTCGAGCAAGATACAAATTCCACACGCGGTGGAGGCCGATGACCACCACCTCCGCCGCGCCGTGGTGCCATCACCTCAAACGTCCCGCGGCAACCCTGATCAACCCAGATCGAGTCATAGGTAAATCCCCAGGTGCGGCCCTCAATACAGGACGCCCGAGAATCTTGCGAAATCAATCGCGCAAACGCGATCTCTGTTCCTGCGAAGCAGTCAGCATATCGATTGCCAACGCTCTCACAAGAAATGACAGTCCGTCTTGGCGGTTCGAATCGTCGGTCTTGTGCGTTGACAACCGAGGTCGAAGTTAAAATCATCAGGCCTATCCCAACGAGCAGTTTTCCAAGTGTCATCATTCCCCCATTTAAAAGATCTATTCCCGGGGTAAGCAGACCTCGTGCCATCGCAAATTGGGTCAATTTAACACCATTACGATAAAATACATTCAGCCGGCAGAGCTGGTTCGCGCACCAAGACTTGCCACGCGATTTTCTTGAGATTCTTCAGTATTTTTCCGAAATACCTATATGCATCTGTATCCGCAGCACTTGTCGACGAAGCAAAAGCTAGATCTTGAGCTGGCGAGACGGAGCCCCAACTCTGCGATCGTTTTTGGACTCGTCGCTGCTGCTCTTTTCCTCTTTGATTTTGGCCCTAAAGACCAGGCCGTTTGGACTAAGTCCTGTGCTCTCATCCTAGTTGTGATCAGTTTGATTAGATACCTTACGGCCAAAATTCTAATGGCTCAGCTTTCTCCGCACCAAAGAACGACTTTTGTTCTTTATTTGTCCATCATGCTGAATGCCGTTTTTTCGGTGATGATCACGGCACCCACCTACTATGCAGAAAAGTTTAGCTCGATTTCTGTCTACATTTTAACTTGCCTCACGACTGGTTTTGCGTTTGGTGCCTCGGCATCGCTAGCTCCACTACCTATCATGGGAATTTCAGTTCAATCCATCCTGCTGCTCGCTCCGGTGGGGACCGCACTCGCACTTTCGTCCGGTTCGAATGATAATGATTATTACACCGTAGCCGTGCTTCACATCATTCTTTGGCTACATAGCGGAATGGTGCTAAAACAGAACCATCGAGACCTCAAGCTCGCGATGAACTTCGAAGTTTCAATGCTGAAATCCAACGCCGAACTGAAGCATAGCCAAGAACAGCTTGCCAATGAAACCGCAAAACTAATTCATGTTTCAAGACTGACTTCATTAGGTGAAATGGCAGGGGGCATCGCCCACGAGGTCAATAATCCATTGGCAATCATGCAAGGCCACTTAATCAATATCAAACGGCAAACGCTAGAAATTCAGGATAGAGAAGCTTCGAAAAAAATTTCTGACAAAGCAGATCGAATTCTTTATGCCATTCAGAGAATTGCTAAAATCGTCCATGGACTTCGAGTTTTTTCCCAACAATCAGATCATCTTCCGTTTGAATCGGTAAACTTCCGCAGCATCATTGACCAAACTTCCGAGTTTGTTGCGGAGAAAATGCGCAGCCGTGGCGTTGAATTTCGCCTGAATGTCGCAACAGATTCATGGTTGCTGTGCCGACCGGTACAGATTTCTCAGGTTCTAATCAATTTCATCAATAACTCACTCGATGCCATAGAAGATCAAAACGTCGAACGAGTTGACGGAAAAAACTCCCCCAAAACTGACAATTGGATTTCACTCGATGCTGCCATTGTCGCTGACAAGCTTGTCATTCACTTCAGAGACTCAGGCCTAGGAATCAGCAAACAAGGCCAGGAGAAGCTCTTCCAGCCTTTCTACACCACCAAGGAACTGGGCAAAGGAACAGGCCTGGGGCTAAGTATCTCGCGGGGAATTATTGCTGACCACGGCGGAACGATTCGGTACCGACCAAATGACAAACACACCTGTTTTATTATCGAGCTGCCGTTGAATGCGAGCTCGCAATTTTCCAACGAGATTGTTTCATGAAAGCATATGTCATTTACAAGCCAGGCGGCCCTGAGCAATTCATCCTTGAAGAGAAACCAATCCCGACTTGGAAAGCCGGATGGGTGATAACAGCGCGAATCGCAGAATCGTTATCAAAATCACTTAAAGAGATCACGTCGTATGAGAATTTTTGAATGCGAAACTGAAGAAACCTATTCAGAAAATTTTAACGATCCGAAATTTGGCGTAGACGAATCTCGTCAAATTCTAGCTTCTCTCGGTATTGAATCGAAAGACCTCCACCGCAAAGTGGAAGGATCCAGTCTTCTGTTTCGAGTCAATGACAATTGGCTTAAACTGACGCCACCATTTTGGACTGACGCAGTTGAGACCGAAAAAAAACTGTTGAAGCATTTTGCCAACAGACTCTCCTTGCAGATTCCTCAAATTCTCCATTAGGGAGACTTGTTCGGCTGGAAATTTGTTTTATTGAGCCATGTAGAAGGAACCTCGTTTGCAAACATTCATCGAGAGTTTGGCGATTTAGATCGCGATCGAATGATTGAAGACTTGGCTCGACTTGTCCAAGAGGTCATTCGGGTTGCGCCAATCGAGCTAAACCGGAGCTTTGGAGATTGGCGAAAATTTGCCGGAACAAGACTCCGCGACCTGAGCTTTCACAAAGAAAAGGGCGTTTCGGATTATTGGGTTGATCAGATCTCCAGTCTTCTCAATGAAGTAGGTCCGGCGATTCTGGCCCTAGACGATTATCGAATCATCCATGCAGATTTAAACCATGAGCACATCCTGTTTCAAAAATCGACGTGTTGGTGCATGAGCGGGCTGATCGATTTTGCAGATGGAATGCTCGCACCTAAGGAAATCGAGCTAATCTTGCCTTTCCTCGTGTTCTTCAGAGCCGATAAGGCCAGGCAAAAAAGGCTCCTTAGTGAGATCGGTTTTGGTACAAAGTCTTATGCCGTACCTTTTTCTCATCTGATGATGGGGCTTACGCTATGCAATCGCTTTCTTCACTTTGAGGAGTGGTTCTCGCGTGAGATTAAAAGAGAAGGTCTCAAAGATATTCGCGAAATCGCGGAGAAGGTGTTCGCATAGCAAAAATTTTATGCGAAGTTTAGTCGTGAGACATCTAGAACTTACTACTGAGGAAGGGTAGCGATGAACTTCATTGGAGCAATTGCCTTGGTCTTTGCCGCGTTATTTTCTGGCGCCGCTTTTTATATAAATTTCGCCGAACAACCAGCACGCTTAATTCTTGAACCGACTCAGATTTTGAAACAGTGGGCACCAAGCTACAAAAGTGGATTTATAATGCAATCTACTTTAGCAATGCTTTCTGGAGTAGCGGCAATCTATACTTTCACACAGACCCAAGACTGGCGTTGGGCTTTAGGGGCAGTTCTAATTCTTGCAAATTGGCCCTACACCTTGCTCGTTATCATGCCGACCAATCTTAAACTGCTTGCAACGAAAGATGCCGACATTAACTCAACGACTGTTGATCTCATACGACACTGGGGCAAGCTTCACGCTGTGCGCACGGTACTTGGTCTATCGGCGACAGTTGTCTTTCTTTTAGCGCTGATTTAGCCTTCTGCCTTATGCTAAACGCAAATTCAATTGCGAAAAATGGGGTTTTGAAGAAACGGATCGTGTGATCTACTACCGCAAGAAACTGTGACCCGAAGGAGCACCCAAATGGGAAAGTATGTAGACGCGTTTGTAATTCCGATAAAGAAAACTAATCTCGCGAAGTACAAGAAAATGGCGAAGGACGGATGCAAGGCCTGGATCAAGCACGGTGCGCTGAGCTACTACGAGTGTGTCGGCGATGAGTTTCAACCCTATGGACTCGGATTCAAAAAGCTTTGTAAGCTGAAGAAGGACGAAACTTTTGTTTTCGCCTACATCGTATTTAAATCGAAATCTCATCGAAACTCTGTCAACAAGAAGGTATTTGCCGAAATGGGCGATGCCTACAAGGACATGAAGATGCCTTTTGATATGAAACGCTTTTCAGTGGCCGGCTGCACGGTTCTTGTGAATTCAAAAACCTAATGGCGGAAGTTAAGCTCAGAAAGTATGCTTTTAAAAGTAAGGTCTGGAAGCACAAAGGCACCGCGGGATGGCATTTCGTAACGGTACCTCTTCGAATGACGAAAACGATTCGGAAGATACACGGACTTTCAGAAGAGGGCTGGGGGCGCTTGAAAGCCACTGCTTCCATTGGTGAAGTGAAATGGCAAACGGCGATCTGGTTCGATACAAAAGCAAACGGTTATCTTTTGCCGATCAAGGCGCCCATCCGCCGCAAATTAAAAGCGGCACAGGGATCGTCATTCACCGTTTATCTTTTCCTATTACCAGAAGAACGAAGAATTAATTTTTCTAAGGAAATCTAGATGATAACTCTTATTCAGTTTCCACATGCGAAAAACCAACCCTCGTATTCTCCATTCTGTCTGAAATTAGAGACTCACTTTAAAATCGCGAATGTTCCCTACGAGAACAAATACACCGTCTCGATGAAGGATTCGAAGAAAAAGAAAATGCCGATGATTCTCGATCAAGGTGAACTGATTGAAGACTCGGACTTTATCATTCATCATCTGAAGCTCAAACACAGTGTGGATCTGGACAAACATCTGTCGGCTGAAGAGAAAGCGATCGCAAAAGCGTTTCAGCTACTTTGCGAAAAAAGTATTGTCGACATCGTGGTGTACTTTCGGTGGGTTGATAAAGAGAACTGGCCAAAGTTTAGAGAAATTGTTTTTCGGGGCGCCCCTTGGTTCATCAAGGCAACGATCGCGAACGGCATGGCAAAGAGCATCGAGAAAACACTTTATAAGCATGGGATCGGTCGCTTCACAGATACCGAAAAACTAAAGATCCTCAACGACAACCTCACGGCTATTTCAAATTATCTTGGAAGTAAAAAATATTTTTTCGGCGATCAAGTAAGCTCGATTGACGTCATCTTGTTTTCAACTTTGATCCAAGTAAATGCCCGTGGCGCGGTGAGGCAGTTCGAACAAACTCTCGATGCCTTTCCGAATTTGAAAAACTATCTGGAACGTTTTCGACTGGCCTATTGGCCGGAAATGCAGTCCTAACCGATAAAAAATAATGGGTCACAAAACCGTCAGCTGGATAACGCCGCAACGACGTTGGCGCATGAACAATTTCAAAAACTCTACCTTAGTCGAAATTAACAACTCGCATTGACGCTTCTTTAAAGCTCGTTACATTTTGTCACATTTGCGATCAACTATTCGGGCCGCGAATTTTAATAACCGGCGAATTTCTTTGGAGGCTAACCAATGGCGAAAATATTTATTACGGGAGCGAGTTCTGGTTTTGGACGATTGATTACGCAAACTCTGCTGAAAGACAAACATCAGGTTGTCGCAAGTATGCGCAACATTGAGACCAAAAACAGCAAGGCCGCCTCGGAGCTAAAAGCACTCGGTGCGCATACTGTCGAAATGGATGTAACCAATGACGACAGTGTGAATAAAGGTATGAGCAAAGGGATCGAACTTCTGGGAGGGGTTGATGTCGTGGTCAACAACGCCGGCATTGGCGTCATCGGCCTTCAGGAAACTTTCACTGCAGATGATTGCAAAAAAGTCTTCGACGTGAACGTTTTTGGAGTTCAGCGCGTGAATCGCGCGGCCCTCCCACACATGCGAGAAAAAAGAAGTGGATTGTTGATTCACATTTCTAGTTTGTTGGGCCGCGTGGTCGTGCCATTTTACGGACCTTACAATGCATCTAAGTTCGCGCTTGAAGCATTGGCAGACAATTACCGAATCGAACTGTCGTCATTTGGAATTGAATCCGTGCTTGTCGAGCCCGGCGGTTACGGTACGACATTCGTTGATAATTTGGTGCGCCCTTCCGATGCAAACCGAATCAAGACTTACGGTGAAATGGGTCACGCTCCAGAAGCGTTTCTTAAGAATTTTGAGAAAAATTTCGAGGGACCAAATGCTCCAAACCCACAATGGGTAGCCGACGCCGTTTTGAATCTGATCAAGGCACCGCGCGGCTCACGGCCGTTCAGAACAACGGTGGATCGCCTGGGTATGGGCGCTGCAGTTGAACCTTACAACAAAGCTGCAGACGATCTTCAAAAAGGTATGTATGCCGCCTTTGGCATGTCAGACGTTCTTCAGCTTAAAATGTAATCTAAAATCCAAGCGGGAATGGCCACTCAATGAAAAAAAAGATTCTCGGATTTTGTGGCTTCAAGCCCATAAAAACGACAAGCATAGGAAGCGTCAAAAATCTTAATGAAAAAAAGTGTAGTGAGGTTCTTGAACAGGTAAAGCAGCTAGGTCATTTGGGACTATGAAGTACCACTTTCTGCGACTACTAATTCTAGTTCTGCTATCCGATTTGTTTGAAATCAAACCTGCAGCTGCGCAAGATTTAAAACCTAGTTCAAATCCACCAAGTCGCACATATAAATTGGGTTTTTCCCCTTGGCCGTGGGACGCGACCTTGGAAGCCATCAACTGGACATACGCAAAAGCCATAGAACATGGTGATGTCATTTCTCATCATATCGAAGAAGGTGTTCCTTGGAATGAGGCTCAGTCGGGAGATCCTTTTCCGAAGGCGATGCAAGAGGAAGTCGACAACCGTCTTCGTCGAAATGCCAACGGTCAAGTCACTTTACTTTCCGTCAATGCTCTAAACACTGGTCGCGACGGCCTTGCACCAAATCGCGGAAAAAACATGAACGAAGCGCTGCAAGCGCCATGGTCTAAGTATGATTTCAACAAACCAGAAGTGAAACTTGCATACGCGAACTACACCGAAAGAATGATCAAGCTATTCCATCCAAAATGGGTAGTGATCGGCATCGAGTCGAATGTGCTGGCCCGAAAAGGGATGGACGCAAATTCTAAATGGCCGGCTTATGTCGAACTCATTTGCTCGACCAATAGGAGCCTAAAAAACCGAGGCATTAAAATCCCGATACTTGTTTCAATAGTAACGACGGCATTTTTTCCAGAATGGTCGCCTGAGGACAATTTGAAAAATCAGCAGAAGGTTCTTGAAGAGCTTGATCCTTGTGTAGACGGCTTTGCGGTTTCGGCCCATCCGTTTGTCAGTGGTCTTCTGGCCGATAAATTTCCCTCGGACTACTTTTCCAGGTTTTTTTCTTTTTCAAAAAAGTGGGTCGGAATCAGCGAATCTAGCTATCCGGCGCAAGTTTGGAGCCGCGAAGGTCTTACATGGAATGGATCTGAAACTAAACAAGCGGACTTCCTTAAGAAAATGTCTATTGAAGCACAGAAAGTGAAATTGCAATTTGTGATTTGGTTCACTGTTCGCGATTTCGATCAATTGTGGGCGGGCCTGCTGAGGCGTGACTCTATTTCGCTTGTTTGGCGTGATACTGGTCTCTACTCCGAGACAGGCGCGCCCCGGAGCGGACTTCATATCTGGACAAATGAGTTAAAAAAAACCTTCGACGGACGTTAGTAAAAAGCAGACCGAAACAGAGAGTTTATTTAACGGACTTAGATGCCTTTGCTGGCTCTTTGCTAACTTCGACCGCTGGTTTGTCGAATTCCAAACGGAACACTTCTGTGTAGCCTCTTCCGTGCTTCTTACAAATTTTCGAATAACGATCTAGGTCCAAAATGACAGACTTCGCTAGCAATTGCCGGGCATCTGGCTGAAGGAGTTTGTAATCCTCGTGCTTTTCCAAATAGGCCGCAATCCCCTCGGGACTTCGCTTAAAGAATTTTTCGGTCGCCCAAGAGACATTGTATCCGTTGGCCCTCAGCAAGAAGCGATCCTTATCAGTAAGGCTCAAATCGTGAAGCTCGAAATTTCCGTCATCATCATATAGACACGAAAGCTTCACACCATCTGACTTCACTAACGTGTCAGCGCCATGGGCCAGCGCCGCTGCTACTCCGACTTTGCCGACATACGAAGTCGCTCGTTGCAAAGCAAGCTGCTTGGCCTCTGGGAGTAAATAGAAGGCAGAAACCGCCTTTGCTGTGCCTTTTTCAAGAGCCTTAATTCCAACAAAAACCCCTGTACCAACGGTGGAAACGCTAGCGGCTGCTGCGGCTCCAACTCCTGCGCCAGTTTTACAATCGTCGATCTTGCTTCCATCCTCTGAACCATGCAATCCGACTACACACCCGACAATTGCTCCTTCTGCCGTAAGATGCGCTGCTCCTTTTGCAAAAAGTGCCGCTCTTTCGGCATTCGTATACAAGCGATATCCTTCGTACCCCTCGTCAATAATATCGAATCCAACGTCAAACAGTCGCCCGGCGCCACGCGTGACGATCCAATCCCAGAGGCCCGCATTGGCAGAAGGAAGAAGTGCCAAAAGAACATCATTTAAGCTCTTCAACCGACTCGCCGATTTTTTACCGGAACCCTTTTCGGTCATTCCTGAAATCTCGACGGTTCCGAGGTCTCGCCCTAGTCGAACAGTGATTGGATTTCCCTCAAGCCCACTAATATTGATGCCGTTTGCGATCTTTACGATTCTTGGAGGCTTTCGGTCTTTAGCAAACCCGCTTAGACGAGAATCATCTACTTTGAATCGAAAAATCGCAGCATAAAAATCGCGTTCGCTATTCTGCTGAACAGAAAGCTCCTGAAGCTTTCCGAAGAGTGCGTTCATACTTTCTTTTTGGGCTTTGTCGATTACCGATCCTATGGTTTCACGATTTACGGCCTCGGCCCGAGAGTTCGACCACGAAAGTACTGAAATCAGAATCATGGCTGCTAGCTGAAAACGAATCATTTTACTCTCCCCTATTTATCTTTCATTTACTTTGCGGTCGACTTGGGACTGGTTTTTCGAATTTCCTCTAACGTGCGGCGCTGAACATCAAAACTCTGGCTGACTGACTTGCCATCACCGAGCTTCAAACAAGTTCGTCTGTTGGCTTCAAGGTCCGCGACCATTTTTTTTGCGACCTGGACCACTTGTTCATCGGTGAGGCTCTTAAAGTGGTCGCGTCCTTTCAAAAACGAGAAAAATGCTTTTTCCGTCGGCTCAACCTGTCCGAGACTACCGTTTTCTCCATATAGCTCTACGTGTTCGCCAAATGATTCATAGAGAGTAAATCTTGTAGCGCCTTGTGTTTTAGCACTCAGTATAAAGTCGCCCTTCGAACCCGAGCACCTTAATATCGATCCGTTCATTGTGGCTAAGGCCGGAGCGCTATGCAAGACGGCTGCAATGGAGCCAACGACTCCGAATGCTTTTAAGAAATTTCCGACTTTGGGACTGAGCACAGCCGTCTTCGATAAAAGTGCCTCTCCCCGATCATTAAAGTAGGGAATACTTGCGACGCCACTCAAGATGAGCGCGCCATCCAGGGCGCCACCTCCACACCCTTGGGCGTAGGATTCATAGTCGTACTTCATCGAAGCACCAGCATAACAACCTGCTGCAGCGCCGGCCCCTGCTCCGGCGGCCGTAACACGAACCGAATTACCAGCAATCAAACGGAACGCACCCATCGCAAGACGACCAGCGACCGGCCAGAAGGCCTCCGCAGGAGGCACGGTCAAAAGCTCATAGAAAAAGCCAGAGACGAGGGAACTATGCAAGCCATGAAAGTTTGTTGGCTGACGCTGGAAAAGTAGCGCCGTCTTCCGATCGGGCCTCTCGTCAATTATTACTTCACCAAACGCACCAAGCCTCATTCTTAAAACGGTAGTAGCACTGAATCGGAAACTAAGACCGCCATCAAATAGTCGCACCTGAGGAGTTCGCACCCCCTTCACAAGATCCAAGTCACGAGAGTCACCCATGTGAAAGGTCTTGCTAACAAAATCATAAAGCTCGGGATTCTTCTGTGAAGACTTGGAGATATCTTGGAAGTACTGCTTCATTGTTGAAAGGTATGCGCGGTCAACCGCCGCGCGATAATCTGGTTCCGTAGCCCATGCGGAACGCATGAGGCCGAAAAAAAACACAAAGATGATTGAGCAAGCAAAACCCAACTGCACAATTCAATTCTAGCTATTTCAGATTCAAAACCGATAGGCATTTTTAGTAAATCAGTCTTAAACTGTGGACCGGAAATCTTCTCTTGAAACATTTCACTAGCCTATGGTCCGGCTGAATCCAAAAGGGGATGGTTGGAATTGAGCCGTAAGTAAAGTCGAAGAGAAGAGGAATTTCACTGAGGAGGGTTTGTGATCAAAAAAATACTATTGGGTATCGGGCTCGTTTTAACAGTATTCGTCATCGTGGCCGCACTAAAACCGGAGGATTATGTGATCCAAAGAGAGCTGACGATCAAGGCAAAGCCGGAATTAGTTTTCCGATATTTAGTCAGTATGAAACAGGTCGATGAGTGGATGCCCTGGAAAGAAAGCGATCCGCAGGTCAAAATTAATTACTCAGGACCCGAAGAGGGTCTCGGAGCAGTTTCCAATTGGGAAAGCCCGGGACCAATGGGAACTGGAATGGCCGAAGTAGTTGGCGTGACGCCAAATCAGTCAGTCAAAACTAAAATTACCTATACAAAGCCGATGGAAATGGTTCAGGACTCAGAATTCATACTCTCGCCTATGGGTGAGGAAACAAAAATGACTTGGGTAGTAAAAGGGAAGCAACCATTTTTCGCCCGATTGATTAGCACATTGGTCTTCATGGACATGGATAAGTATGTGGGCGGAATGTTTGAAAAAGGCCTCGGTAATCTGAAAATTTTGGTGGAAAGAAATTAGGGAGAGTAAAAAAATAGAAAAGGTCTACACTTCGTTCGATGACGTTTAGTTTCCCAAAGAAGCGTATTGTTTCGACCTTGATATGAGGGGAAGCGTGTACTTTTTAATTTTCCTTTTGATCCAAATATTCTTGCTCCCAACATCTATGCAAACGGCTTTTGCAACCGGCTATCCCGCTGCGCTCCCCAATCATCAAGTAGGTATCGAAGTCGACGACGAATCCGACCGAATGATTGCAAAAATCGATTGGTTTTCGGCAGCCGTCGACGGGCAGTCCCATTTAAGATCTCTCGGTGTAAAAGATTTTTACCATGGCATTGGCTATTGGGTTCAAGCCAGAACGGAATTCCGTCCACATGAAAATTTTCACCTCAATGTGCGATCAGTTTTTTGTTCGGGAAGTTTCAGCGGAGGCTACACAGAGCCAACAGGAAACTATCACCTTTTCAGTTTCTATGGCGTTTGACCCGAAACCCTGGCCGGAGGAAAGCTTACAAATGTATGTGTCGTATGATCAATACGACAAGCGGTTCACCAACGCTGGAAATATTTTTGCCTATGACGACAACGTCGATGTGTATTCACTTATCGCTGACATCGATTTTGAGTTTGCTCGGTATTGGACGATCCATTTACGAAACGAGATCGGCACATTCGATTTCAAACAATTCGAAGCCGATCAGTTTTATTTCTATCATGCAGGTGTTTCCTACTTTCCCCTTCCCGATCGAAAAGAATCTTTAACTCTTTTTGCCTCAAACAAGGTCTTAGCCGATAGCTACAGCCGGCCGCCGAGAATTTATTCTTTGGCAAATGGGCCGCTCTTCCAGGAAATTAGTTTCTGGGGCTTCGAAGCGGCGTTTCGATTTTAGTTGAAACCTACGGGGAATATTTCCACGTCATTGGATTTCGATTTGGCGGCTCGCCTCAATTCTTCCCAGCACATCGTGGTCTAGGCGCTCTCCGATTGCCTGCTAAGATTCCGATAGGTTCAGGTGGGCAACAGGATTGAAATATTCAGCATTCGATCGATCACGATGCTAACTTTTATGTTCGTTCTGCTTACCCATTTTTCTCCTCAATCAAGTGGAGCTCCGGCGCAACCACCGGTCATCACACGACCACTTTTAGAACCAAAGGCCGTCGGTGCCGATTGGCAGAAAATACTTTCGTTACGAAGTAAACCCGTTCGAAGCTACCTGGCCGCTGAAACGCCTTCACTTGATCAAGCAGCGCTAGAAAAAGATATGGCGACTTACTTGGTGGAAGCGGAACGGCTAAAACTTTTTCCTGATGTTGCAGGATTCCGCGAGTGGTGGAAGAAAAATGGCGCTGGTTTGATCAAGTCTCAGGTCACTTCAGAAATGCGGGACGCGAGTCTTACCGAATACACGACTGTCATGTACATCAACTACGCTGCTCATCGAGCCGCAGAAATCGACAAAGCAAATCCGAAACAAGCAGCAGTGGGTTCCTCGGCCACGTCGACGTCGGCCTCGAAGGCGGCGACTTCGCCTGCACCCTCGGCCGAAAAGAAACCTGAGCCCACCAAGGGAGAAAGTTTTTTTAAGGACACGCTGGATCTTGTTATGGATCATCCACTGGCTGTGGTTGCAGCGGGCGGTGCAGTCTTTGTCGGCAACCAGCTTAAGCATCTATTACTGCTTGGCCCCGGCGTCAGTTTGTTTAACGTCGCAACTGAACCGTGGGTGGGGCCAGTTCGAAAACGTCTTGAGCGAATCATTAACGAAAAACTTGGTGTGCGGTCGGCCGCGTGGCGCAACATCGTGTCGGGTGATGCGTCAGCGGCGAAAAATGCAATGAAGCAGGCCGCAGCCGGTGGCGAGATGACCGGAATGAGCGCAAGATACGTTCACCCAGCGATTGGCGTAAAAGACTTTAGCGAACTCACTACAACCTTCTATACTCAAATGACCAAGGCCGACTTGTTGTGGCGCGCGTGGTTGAATGCGGACAATCGCGACGCGAGGAACACCGGGTTTGAACTGCTGTACAATCAATACATGCACCTCTCGGAACGGTTGAACACGTATCGATTGGCAATCAGCATGTCAGCAAACGATCTCGACCGATACACAAAAGAACTGTTGGCGGCCGGTGCGACGAAGGAAGAAATCAATGATTTTCTGAAAGTGGTGACGGAGTACCAGAACACGATGGTATTTCAAGATCCAAGGCATGAGTCCGTTGGACCGTTAAAAGATAAAATCCAGTCGATTGCGAAAGCTTGGACAGAGCGGAAAGTTCCAGAAGATCTTATCAATCAAGCGTACGGTGCACGTATCGACAATGTAATCGCGAAAAACCGGAAGGCCTTTGCTTTGACCGCCTATTTGAAAGCCGAGCTGTTCTTTCAAGAAAACAACATGGCGATGAAAGACCTTCCAGAAGTTCAGAAGTGGCAAGAGCAAGCAAGGGAAGCCTCTGGCCTTTACCGCGAGCTCGAAGAGGACGAAGACACGATTCGCCGTCTCTTTAAAAAAATGGGAATAAAGTACGACGTAGGCGCCCGCATTGCACAACGAGGGTTTCCGTTGGGTGGCCCTCAACGTCCGGCAAATGTTACGGCTGTTATCGACCCGCTGAAAGAACTTTTTAGCGGCGCTTGCGCGGCTGACTTTAGCCGCCTAGTTTCATTACCGTGAAATCGAATGGAACTTGATCTTGGGCTCGGACCAATGGTCCCGTTTGCTGACTTCGAGCTATTTGGATTGCGAAACTATTTGCCCACTCCGGTTGAAGCGCAGGAGCGACTGGAATCAGACGACCTCTAATCTTGGCCTCCATCTGATTCCACACAAATCGGATATCATTTATTCCTTCGTTCAAAACAAAACTCGTACTGTACGTCAGATTTCCCGCTTGAGGATTAGGATTCCTAACATCTAAGACTCCAAGGACGACTGAAATCGTTACTGATTCAACGGCCCGAATTACAAGCGAGCCTCCCAAAATCCCCGGCTCGATAACAAAAGGTATTCGCGCAAGAGCAAAGCCCACTGGGCCCGACTCGCCCTGTATGGCACCGACATGGCCTGTAAAGCGAAGTCCGTCTTGGCCATCATCCAACTTCAATTCTGATGCGCCTCCGCGTTCTGTTTTGTCTGTGATAATTTCGAAAAAGGCGGCGCACGGCAGAAAAAAATCGACTATCAATTCACCACCAAACTTCGGCTTGATAGCCAAAGTTGAAAGTTTGTGTGTCTCGCTGGAGCGAGCTCGGAACTTTGGTCCTGTTCGCATCATTCCAAAACGTGCCGGCGGCATAGGCACGAAGGACAGGACGACCCCAGATCGATTTTGATGGAGTGAGCTCCGCTGCGAAGGTTACCCGCGTGAGTTCCCTTTCCCCAAGCCAATCGCCGCCTGCGTCGACATCGGACTCGCTCGATATAAGCGAATGACCAGTTTCAACGAGCCAACGCAAGTGGTCCTTGGGTTGGTAAAACAATCTAAAACCTGCAGACCCATATCGAGAATAGGATCGCGCGGCGCTCGCCGAATCTGCCGCTTCTGCAGCAAGAACTCCCAGCACCGTCCATTTACGCGCAAGCTGCCACTGAAATGTTTCAGTGATACGCAAGCGATTTGCGCGGTTTCCAGCCTCGTCGGTCATCGGATTGGGACCATAAAGATTCATGCCTTGCAGAAGTCCATGGCCGTAGGTAACCGCAAGTTCGTTGTTCCAGTCCGTGAACCCTTGCTTCCACTGAGCGCCAATCAGTCCGCCCCGACCATCCACATAATTCTGGCCCAAGCCGTCGTCGCCAAGTGAAGACCACGCGTATCCGAACCACAGCAAAAGCTCGCCTTTTTCCCCGGTGGAAATCTTGCGCCAACGCGCATCGAGCATTTGAATAATCGGAACGCCAGTACTTGGCGTTGATTCACTTCCTTGAATCAAGTGGGCAATAGAAAGCTCGCCAGTCGGCATAGGAATTCCCATGACACCACCGCCAACGCCGCTGGTGTCACCAAACGAATACCAATCGAAGATGTTGATATCATTTTCTCGATAAAATCGTTTTCCTGCCCAGAAGGTGTAAGGCAAGTCTTCGTACCGTCCGCCATCAACGAAAGCCTCGGTCAAATTTACGCCGCGACTGGCAATGTCCTCGGCCTTTAGTGCGCCGCCGGCTGTTTGCCCAACTTTGTCATATAGCCTGCGGCCCTCTGGAAAAAAAGAGACCCGCACGTGCGAGTCAAAAAAACCCGTTCCGCCCTTGGTTTTTGACTCGACGTCATGCCGACCATTGATGCCGATTTCAGTGTAAATGGAGCATTCGTTTCCAAGTCGAAACTCATTCGATGGCGCACCGCTATTTCCAACGCATTCAATTCTGCGACCCGACCCATTCCAGCCTGTTCCTGCTCGCATATATCCGGTTGTATCAAACGTCGCCGCAACCGTGACTGAGCTCGGCAATGCCAATGCCAACGTCAAAGCCAAAGCCGGAAAATTGCCAAATGACAAAAAAGAGAATAAGCGCAACTTGTATTACCTCACTGGAAATCTGTAGGCGGTGACGACCACGCCTTCCGTCTTAAATCAGGGCTTCGTCTACAGGGTTTCATCGTGTATGACAACGCCCTTTCCGGCCTTTGAAAACGTTTGGAGCGAAATGGAAAAGCGAATCTTCAAGGTAGAAAATCAGCCTGACTTTGAACGGTGCTTTCCTGTCGTAAAAGAACTTAGGCCGCATCTTACCTTTGACGATTTTGTTTCGATTTACGAGGAAGCGAAAAAGGCCAATGGATATCAGCTTGTCGCAGCCGAAGTCCAAGGTGAAATTGCCGCGGTCCTCGGGTACCGCGTTCTCTGGGACTTTGTACGGGGGAAATACATCTACATTGATGATCTTGTTTCTACGAAGGCCAAAAGATCAGAGGGTTTAGGGCGGGAACTACTTGAGTTCGCCGAAGAGGTAGCTAGGTCAACAGGCTGTACGAGCCTCAGACTTTGCGCAGTTATTGAAAATGAACGCGCCATTCATTTTTACGAGCGGCTGGGCTGGACGAAGCGATCATTTGCCTACACGAAGAAGCTGACTCCATGACGCTTAGCCCCTGGGAATCACGTTTTGAATCGAAAATTTCGGAGGTCGCATCGACCGAAGATCCTGCTCACGATCTTCTTCACTTTAAACGGGTCGCGGCCCTCGCGAAGCGGCTTTGTGAACTTGAAAATGCGAATCCAGAAATAGTGATTCCGGCAGCCTGGTTACATGACTTCGTCATTGTTCCCAAAAACAGTCCTCTTCGCAGCCAAGCGTCTCGTTTATCAGCAGAAAAAGCTGTGGAATTTCTTAAGACAATTAATTACCCCGAACAGTATCTCACTCAGATTTCTCACGCCATCGAAGGGCATAGCTTCAGCGCTAATGTGGAGGTCAAAACGATAGAGGCGAAGATCGTGCAAGATGCGGATCGCCTGGACGGACTGGGTGCGATCGGCATTGCCCGGTGTTTTGCAACGGCAGGTATTATGAAACGTGCGTTCTATAGCGCTAACGATCCTTTCTGTGAGACGCGACCGCCAGACGATTCGCGGTACACGGTTGACCATTTTTTTAAAAAACTTTTTCAGACAGCTGACACTATGCAGACGAAAGCGGGCCAGCACGAAGCCATCAAACGTGTCGCTGTGATGAAAGAATATTTAAAATCATTAAAATCTGAAATCGTTCGCTGAAGAAGCGATTCACACTACAGAAGCGTGTAGCCCAGTTTCATTATATTTCCTTTTTTAAAAAGTAAGACTCTTTCGATTTCGCATATCTGATTTTCTCGTAAAACCTATGGGCCAAATCTCGCCGCTTGCTTGATTAAAAGGACTTTCGCTTCTGCCCATTGCCGAGAAAGGAACGGTGACTTCAAACCAATTTCGCTTACGTCTTTTAAAAGAGGAAAGATTGATGCCGGTTGCCGACGTAGCCATTCGCCGGAAGGTGCCTGAAGAATAGTCCCCGTACCAGCGTAGCTTTGTCGTTCGATTTTAACATTCCCATCTGGAAAGCGGCTTGATAGTATGCCAACTACATCACTGATTGCCGCCGGCGGAATCGCCTGATTCATTTTTTCCGACCACGCCAGTATCGCGGTTAAGCCTCGAAGCACATCGTAAAGGTAGAATCTGGGAAAACACAGTTTCGTCCATTGTTCCGCGCTTTTCCGCTCGCTAGCATTGTGCTTTGTGTTTGAACCAAACATGAGCCTTCGATCAATAAGAAATTCAGCACCCTTAGCAAGGAAATCACGCTCTTCCCGGGTCCAATCGCGCGGGGTATAAAGTAAGACGGCTTCAAAGGCAGCGATGGTCCCGACCATCGAGCTCGGGACTTCATCTTTCACAAGATAAGCGTCGTTGTCGCAGTTTAGTCCTCCATCTGCCATTTGATATTTCAAGAACCATGGTCTGATCCAAGGGAGTTCCCGATCTACATCCACTCCCCACTTTGCCAGCACTTGATAAACGTTCCCAAGCTGACAATGGCAGGGACTTCCTCGGTAAGGGTCAATTCCTTCGGGCATATCATGTGGATGAATCGGAAAAATTTTGAGCGGAATTCGGTTAAGTGACGAAATGTAGGCTTTCACCAGACTTTGGGGAATTCTGTGCGTTTCTCGCATTTCGTGTAGCAATAGCATGTGCCACCACGGCGAATCCCACTTAGGCCAATACGGGTCAGCCTCAACACTTTTCATTGCCGCATCTGATTCTAGGTACCGAACTGATTGCTCCACTAACCCATCAGTCATTTTGCATCCGGTCATTTTGTTTCCCTGCTTCAGTTAGAGCGCGCTTCGCCCATTCTGAAAAATCTTTGGCGGATGCCTTTTTGATAAGATCTGCAACAGATTCTTTTTTTACCAAGCCTCTTAGCATCGCCGCGTAGTCTGCATAACTTCCGCGATTCGTGTCGCCTAGAATCTCGTCAATTCTTTGTCTTGGTAACTTCGGCGACTTCGAATATTGGTCAGCCGCGAAGCAGGCTAAGCCCTCGAAAAACCAAATCGGCCCCATGTCGTCTTCGCGTCCATCAAGCACCGCGATGTGAAGAAGATGAGTGAGCTCGTGCACAAGAAGTTTCAGATAGTCCTCTTCCGTATCCGCAGGATGCATGCGGCGATAGGCCTCCAAAGAGACCACATGAAACTCTTTTTTCAGACCCACCCCAGCATAGGTCGTCGGAACTATAACTCCCTTAGGCCAACTGGGCTGAGCAGAAATCATTTTATCGAATTCCGCCTTCGACTCGTAATGCACAACAGTCTCGACGATATCCTCTTGGCGTAAGATCTTCAGCCGGTGTGTTCTAGAAAAAGAGAGAACTTCTGAGGTCGCACGCTGAACGAATGCGCGAAACCGAAGGTCCGTCGCGCCGACGAATTTAATTGCGATGGGCTGGGCTTTTCGGTCGCTCTCTGCCGCAGCATTAACGGTGGTCACAACAGCTCCGAACAAAAAGAAACCAAAAAAGATCCAAAAAACCTTTGTCATGTCTTAGCTGCCGTTCCCTTTTCATTCACGGCCTTAGAAACTTCTAGCCAATATCGCCTCACGATTTCGCCCGACCCTTCGTCTGATATCTTATTCTCAAGCGATCCGCCAAAATTTTCGATGATGCGCCATGAGGCCTCGTTATCGTTGTTGCAGGTAATAAGTAGCTTGGTGATTCCTAAGGACCGACAGAAGCTCATCCCTTGACGAAACATTTCTGTGGCAATGCCCTGCCTCCGAAAACGCGGACTCACGGAATACCCGACATGCCCACCTCGATGTAAAAGAAACTCGTTCAGTTCGTGCCGAATACTAAATCGTCCCACGATCTGGTCACCCATGAAACCATAGAGCATCGTCGACGGAACACGATTGGCTGCGATCTTAGATTTATGCTTTTGATCTTCTAACTTCTGCAAATGCTCGGCGTGAGACATTCCTGGGGCCCAAGCAAAAGTCGCCCAGGCCGGATCTTCACCCTTCCAGTCATCGACCCATTTAAGAAACGCTGGCTCGTCGTCTGGACCAAGCTCACGGAGATTGAGGTGAAGAAGACTTCCTCCGTTATTCAAAATCAAACTCCTTTGGCCGGCATTAAACGATCCAAGTACCGTGATTTTTCGCTAAGAGCCGTGTTAGAGAGGGGTTAACAAAGCGGATTTGGGGTTGCAAGGAAATCGAGCAAGCCGGGAGAAATGAGAAGTTGAATTCGGGACGTGACCTTCTACTCAACAGCAATTTTTTAAAGAACCGAATTGCTGAACTCGGAATCAAGCAGTGGTGGTTGGCCGAGCAAGTGGGAGTCGATCGAAAAACCGTCATTCGTTGGACACAAGGACAAGTGAGATCGATTCAAGCAGAGAACGCCAGCGCTCTGGCGCAAGTTCTTAGCTGTGACATTAAGGATCTTACGCTTTCGAACGAGGCCGATCAGCTTGCCACTATTGACGACCAGAAAAGTGCCGCACAGCTTCTCGCCGGCAGCTCGTTGATCGACAAACTTGGACCTATCGGAGAATGGAATGTCATCGAGGGATTGCTGAGGGCGACGATCG
This sequence comes from Deltaproteobacteria bacterium, assembly GCA_017302795.1. Taxonomy (GTDB): domain Bacteria; phylum Bdellovibrionota; class Bdellovibrionia; order Bdellovibrionales; family JAMPXM01. The sequence continues at coordinate 26,489 of JAFLCB010000005.1, forward strand.
TTCCTGATCTGCCGAGCGGTGTTTTAGCTGAGCTTTACAATCAGCTCACGATTGCAAGCTGGCGCCAAAGTAAGATTGATCAAGCCGAGATCTACAATCGCAAAGCGGAAGATTTGGCAGTCCGGTCCAACGATAAAGCGGTTCTTGCTGGAGCTCTCTTGAGCAAAGCCAATCTATTATCCTGGCGAGGAAAAACCTCAAAGGCGATCGCCACGTATCGCGAATGCTTAAGCCTCGAACCCTATATCAGCCCCAGGACAGTAGGCTCCATCTATTCAAATCTCGGCGCAGTTCTTTTTGAATCCGGCCAACACGCCGAAGGCGAATTGTATCTAAGAAAGGCTCTCGACTGTTTTGCGCTCTTCGGTAAGCCCATGAATTTGAGTATCGCGTGGTGCCACCTCGCGATGCTTTATCTCGAAACAGGCCCTCTCGAGGAAGCACACGCCGCCTGTCTGAATTCGATTTCCTTTGCTGAAGCCGATAGCTACTTGCGCGGAATCGCGATGGGAAAACTTGTATCGGCTGAAATATTCGCGCGGCGTGGGAAGACCGAGGAAGCGAAGAAAACCATGAACGACGGCCTAGCGGATTTTGTGAAGCTCGGAATCGAGGAAGGGCTTAACTATGAGTTTGCCGGCCGCATTTCGCTGCTTCTCGGTCAACGGGTAGAGGCGGAAGCCTTTTTGAGGAAAGGAATTTCCATTTCCGCCGAATTCCCCCTTTCGCGCGCAGCCCTTTTCTTTGAACTGGCGAAGCTTCTGTCGTCGCGCGATTTTGCCAGCGAAGCATTTAGGCTCTATTCCGAATGCGATGCCAACCAACGTTCCGAGTCCGTAAAGTACTTCATAAAATCAATGGCTTAGCACGATGTCACGCTATGTCTCTTTTGTTCAAGCGTGATCTGAAGTAGCTATCTTTCATCCGCTTAAAAGGAGCAAAGAGATGAAGCCGTCGTTTGATGAGTTTTTGAATCTGGCCTGGAATGACCACGCGAAACAGACAAATGAAGTCGCAGACCGGCTTTTAGAATCCCTTCCGCTCGTCAATGATGCCGAGCAAATTCCTCGTCTTGCCCAGCTTATTACCCATGTTTATGGCGAACACCTTGGGGAATGGGAAAAAGGAATTGATCTCCTGCTCAAGCTGAAAACCATTCCAATTCTCTCGGACGCCAGCAGATCGGATTCCCCAGGTATGTCAGCCATCACTCGTTCTGTCGCGGTCTTAGAACTCGCGAGCGGCAAAATCACACAGGTCAACGAACTTCCATTGTCTGAGCAGATTCGGGTGCTTGCTACGGCGGCATCGGCGTTGAGCGAACAAAAAGATCCAGAACGTGCGCGACGATATTTTCGAGATGCAATCGGAAAGGCCCAGCTAGGTCTTCAAAAAGATGACCCTGCCAATCGCGCCCTAGCAGTTACCGGAAATAATCTCGCTTGCGCGCTTGAAGAAAAAATATCACGTACAGAAATCGAAACTGAATTCATGGTGCTATCAGCACAGACTGCGCGCAAGTACTGGGAAATCGCAGGCACTTGGTTGGAAGTCGAGCGAGCCGAGTATCGCCTGTCACAAACCTACTTAAAGGCGAATGATTATGCGAAATCATTGATGCATGCGCAGGAATGTTTAGAAGTCGCAATTTCCAATCACGCTCCTCCTCTTGAAATGTTCTTCGGGTACGAAGCCTTGGCGTTGGTCGAAAAGGCAAAAGGAAACACACTCGGCTTTCAAAAGGCGCTGGATCATATCAAAGCGAATTTTGAAAAACTGAGCGCTGAAGACAAAGCTTGGTGCGAGCCGTCGCTAAAGAAACTTTTAGCTACTGCTTAAGCTCTTTCGCGTGCAGCCACGCAGTTTGGCGCGGGGGACGCTTGGTTTGGCTCCACTCTTCGAGCATTTGTGGAGCGATTTCTTTCAAATCTTGCATTTCTTTTTCAGTACCAAGCGCGCACGTCAACTCGAGTCGATGCCCATTGGGATCAAAAAAGTATATGGACTGGATAATTCCGTGGTCCGTGATTCCTAAAACTTCGATTCCCTTCTCTTCCAACTCGACTTTTGCCGCGACTACCGCCTCTCTGTTCTTCAAACGAAATGCAATGTGCTGCACCCACTGAGGTGTATTCAAGTCGCGACTCATTTCCTTTTGGCCGGTGATTTCAAAGAAGGCCAAAATATTTCCACCGCCCGCGTCCAAAAAGACATGCATATAGGGATTGGGCTCTTTGGTGGACGGGACTTTGTCCTCTGCGATGCAAACCAGGAGGTCCATATTCAAATACTTTTTATAGAACTCCACTGTCTGCTTTGCATCTTTGCATCGGTAAGCGACGTGGTGAATTTGCTCGATACTGATCATCGAATTTGCTCCTTCTGCTTGGTCGAGAATTTATCATACCGATCGTCCGAAACTCTGGCATAGAGCACGGGAAGACTGGCATACAGCTGTTCTACATTTTCAATGACGAATAATCGCTTTTGCATTTCATCAATTCGAAACTCCTGATGGCGAATTGAATCAACATCAAACGGCAAGACTTCAGGCACACCGCTGAGCGCGTACTCACATTCGCCGATCGACGAAGCAATGCCGGCACCGAAAACGCGAACGCCCGACGGAGTTTTTATCAGTCCAAATTCGACGGTGAACCAAAAAAAGCGCTCGAACTGCCTTAGCAGGTCTTTTCGATCTAAAAACTCGCAGGCCAGTTTGCCGAATTCTTGGCAAAAATCGCCATATGCTTTGTCCGCAAAGAATGGCAGATGCCCATAGAGATCGTGAATCAAATCTGGTTCGGGCGTATAGCTGAGATCATCCTTTGAGCGCAGAAAGTTTCCGATAGGAAACTCTCGTCGCGAAAGCATCGAAAAAAATCGTTCGCCATCTTCCAACCCAGAGACAAAGACTCCCTTGAACCCGGAAAGCGCGGCTAGCCGCTTGTTAATTTCCCGTAAGTCAGGAATTTGGTTGTTTTTGATTTCGAGAAGTCGAAGACCTCGGTCAAAGAGGTCTACGATCTTTTCCGACCGAATTTTACTATGGCGATCCAATATTTCACGCCAGGTGCTTAGTCCCTCTGATCCAAAATCCCTTTGTTCTTCGCCGCTTGCGAGCACTAGAGCCGCCCGCTTTTAATTTGATCGCGTTCAATCGATTCAAATAACGCCTGAAAATTTCCTTCACCAAATGAAAGATGATTTTCTCGCTGGATAAGCTCAATGAAAATTGGCCCGACTAAGTTTTTTGTGAAGATCTGCAAAAGGTAGCCGCTTTCATCGCCATCAACCAAGACATTGAATTTCCTGATTTCCTCTTTGTCTTCCCTAACGTTCCGAACCCTCTCGAACGCGCGGTCGTAATAGTCTTCGCCGATATCAAGCATCTTAATTGACGTCCCCTCAAGCCGACGCATCGAAAATAGAATGTCTTTTGTCAAAAAGGCCAAGTGTTGCACTCCGGGCCCATTGTATTCTTCAAGGTATTCATTGATCTGCGACTTCGCTTCATTGGCCTCATTGATAGGAATGCAAAACAGTCCGCATGGAGATCTCAAAGCAAAAGATGTCAGACCCGTCTTTTTTCCCTTGATGTCAAAATACCGGACCTCTGTAAAACCGAACACATTTTTATAGAAGTCGGCCCAAGTCTGCATGGTGCCGTTCAAGACATTGTTGGTGAGGTGATCGATCAGCAAAAAACCCTTTTCAGGAACAAGAATTGGATCTTGCAGATTCTTGAATCCGTATCTCTGGTACGAGAATTCACCATTTTCGTCGGGTTCGACAAAGTAAATCAGGCTATCGCCGATGCCTTTGACAGCGGGAATAGAACCCACACCCTCTTCGCTATAATCGCCTCTCTCGACACCTTCCGCTCCGCGCGAAACAGCTAGACGATGTGCGGTTCGGGAATCTTCAAATCTCCAACCCATCGCCGAGATCGACGGGCCATGTGTTTTTTGAAACTTGTCACCCCAAGACGACTTTTCGTAGTTCAGCAAAAACGTGATCCCGGCCTGACGATAAAGATCAATATTCTTGTCTGTATGCTTGGCGACTTTAGAAAAGCCAAAGTCCAGAAAGAGGCGGTGCAGCTTTTCAGGCTCCGCGGAGCTGAATTCAACGAAGTCGATCCCATTCATCTTTAGCGGATTATTCAATGGATTCGCGTTCAATGGCATCGGCAGCCCCCCTTACAAGCATTCATCGTAGTTCGAATAAATGTTGAAAAAAAGATCATTATTGCGATAATAAATGTCAAAAGTTCTGACAATAATGCGAGTCCAAACGAAAGACCGTTGCAACCTATGAATATCACTTTTGATCAAGCCCTCGCCTTCGACGCTGTTGCCTCGCTTGGCACGGTACAAAAGGCAGCGAAGTCCCTGCACAAAGGGCATTCCGCAATTCTGTATTCAATCAACTCGCTCGAGACACAAACTGGAGTGAAGTTGTTTGACCGATCAGGATATCGAAATCGAATAACTGTCGAAGGTGAGATTGTTCTGAAGTACTGTCGCACTCTTATTCAAACTCGCAATGAGTTAGAACTTGTCTGCAAGAACCTGAAGCAAGATTGGGAGCCGAGCATCAAGCTCATCTACGATGGGGTTGTCGATTTCGAAGTCATCGGCGATGCGCTTTTTCGACTTAGCGAATCCCATGTGCCGACCGAGATCAACGTTCTAGCCGCTTACCTTCACGAAGTCGAAAACAGCTTTGAAGAGGAAAAGGCAGATATGATGGTGACCGTGGTGCCAATAAAAAACGTCACCGTCGCCTCAATTGCTCTCAAGCCAATTCGAATGCTTTTGGTCGCGCACCGCACCCATCCGCTTTCCGCCAAACAATCAAAGCGAGTGACCGCAAAAGAATTGAAAAATCACACCTTCATACAAATTCGCACAGACAGTAACGCCCTTGGGCTGAGCACAGGGTTTTTAGAACATGATTCGTCCTTTCAAGTGAATGATTTCGCTTCCAAAAAGCAGGCGATCATGAAGAGCTTAGGATATGGTTGGCTACCGGAATATATGATTGAAACTGAACTTCAGCAACGACGCTTAAACGTCCTACGAACTGAAAATCATATTGAAAGCGAGCATGTTTTGAAGCCAAGACTTTATCATCGAAAAGAAGAAGCCCTCGGAAAAACCGCTGTCCAACTGCTGAAGTACTTTAAAAGCTAGTCGCAGAGATGAGGTCCCGGATGAATCTTGCCAAAGCTATTTTTAGGTTCTTTTTTTTCGTTGCGCCGTTGACTATCTCAATTGTCTCGAGCGCCGACGTCGTTCACTCGAAGTTCTTCCTTGGCACATCGGCATTTATGCTTGCGAACTTGGACCAAGGTACCGACGAGCCGCCTAAGTTTTATCAGTTAAATCTTGGCTACCGGCTAACGGAAAAAGATGTCTTCTCCATTGAGGCAATCACCTGGCGCTACTATGGTCCGCTCGGCATTCCAATTGGCGGAAATGCGAGCGACAAATTTCCCGGCTACGTTTCTGCGGAAGGTGTCGGAATCGCCTATCAACGTTTTATCTGGGACAACATCTATGCGTCCGTGCATGCGACGCTGTTGGCGCAAGACTATTTCACACCAACCAGCGATCGGCTTCGCTCAGGCCATCAGCTTTTCGTTGCTTATCGCGTTGGCTATCACATTGCTCTTGGGTCCCACTTTTTTTTAGAACCTTCAGTCGCCTTAACGACATGGCCAGTAAACACAGGGCTTCCCGCTAGTTTCCAAGAAAAAGAAGATCTCTGGCCCAAACATAAGTTTGAGCCAGGATTTCATATCGGATACGTCTACTAGTCGCAAATATGTGGGCCAGCCCAGCCAAAGAACATACCTTTAGCTATGGCGAGACCATTGACATCGGAATATTCAATCGCGCGAACGCCGGCGGCGTCATCGTCAAAATTTCCGGTCGTGTAGACTTTAACTTTTTGAACTGCGGCACGCTGGACGGGATCGAGATTTGCGACGTCAAGGACACTCGAGACTCCGCCAACCTGAAGTCCGTCTGCTAAGGAAAGATTCTGAAACACAGTCGACCGTGGCGATGGATCTGTCGCACCTTTTAAGGTTGATACGAACGTTCCAGCTTTCTCGACAACTGTGATTCCGAACTCGATCCACTCTGGCGCAGCAGGATCGCCACTAATATCCATTCGTTTCTGGCAGTCAAACACGACCGCCTGAGCCGACGCGTTTTGTGCGATCAAACCTAACGACATCACAAAGCCGATGAAGACGAGTATTTGGTGACGTGACATTTAAAACCCCTAAGAAAATTAATTTTAATCTCAGTAACCGCCTGTCAATAGCTGCGAACCTTTAGAATGTCGAGATGAGAGGAAGCGATTGCAGATATTAGCTAGCTCTAAAGCAATTCCTTGAGCGAAGCACGGTATTGAGGCTTCAGCGAATCTGTGGCAAGGCGAACTGCCTCAAGTGCACTGCGCTTTGCTTGCGCGATCTGATTTGCTTTTTGCTGAGCCACCGCAAGATTGTGCCACGCAGTCGCCGACTGTGGGTGATACTTAATGGCCAAGGAAAGACTTCTTGTCGCAGCCGGAAAATCACCCTTTGAAAAGTGATAGTTTCCAGAGCCAACCAGGGCCCCCAAACTCTGAGGCCATCTTTTCAGAATAGCGGTGTAGGCTTTAAATGAGTTTTCAATGAGACCCTGCTTTTCGACCATTGAGGCCGCAGTTAGGTGCGCCAATTCGTCCGCCGTCGCCGACAGGCGATCAGGAGGAAGAACGACCAGACCCCAGTAATCAGCTAGCTTCCAGGAACGTTCAAACTTGCGGAGGTCCCAGCGTTTTGCTTTTTCCTGACCTGAATGCATGACGATCACTTCCTGATCAAGGTCGTAACCGTAAACGAGGGCGTAATGCCACTGTGGCAACCAAGAAAGCGCCAGGTTTTCAAAAACAATTACCGGGTTCCCGGCCGCTATTTCCCGCAAAAGATTTTCCAGATTTTCAATTGGTAGCGCCAGCAACCCATTGCGTCTTGTTGCGCCAATCATGTCTGCCTGAAGACTGCCCTTCATGCCTGGCGTAAAAACCTGAGATGTAATTGTCTTTAAGTCAGTGTTGGCACCGACCGCCTGCATCGACATTGTCAAAGTGGCCGGGCCGCAATGACCTGCTTCCTGATTGATAAACGGGACGTTGGGAATTTCGATTGATCTCGATGCATTCAAACGGGAAGAGTTCGTTGCTTCCAGAAGCGCGTCCACTTGGACCGTGGAACTCGCACAACCAACCAGACCAACGGCAACGGTCACCAGGGCAACCAACCGCCGGCCAGCCATAACCGCTGTCATAAATTTAGATTCGCTTGATAAGGAAAATAATCAAAACAACGACCAAGATCGTAATCAAAATATCGCCGCCGGCTTTTGCCTCTTCAATTTGCGAAGCGATCAAATTTAATTCCGTCTTTGAAAGCGCCGCCAGACGAGAAGTCACTTCCTCTTTTGAAAGACCGCGCTCCTCCAACTGCTTTTGAACCGTTGAATGACTGAGAAAGTCTGAGATATTTTCTTGCGCCTGTTCACGGCTAAGTTCCGCTACAAGAACACTGGTCGGAATCATTTGCGCCGCTTCCGCCATAACAACCTGAGGTGCATTCGAAAAAATCAAGGCCAACGTATACACTATTGCCGTTTTCACTTTTCGATTCATTTTCATTTCTCACCTCTGTTTAGGGTTGAATTCCCAATGATCTGTTTCTATCTCACGAGAGTCAACACAGACCTGATCTCTTGAGCGACTGAATGATTCGGTCGAGTGTGTTAAGAAATCTTGACCGTGATTTTCCGTCCATCGGAGACGGCCCGCCACGCATCTCTCCCATGTGACGAAGATTTTGCATCAGCTCTCGTTGAGCAACGGCTGATCCGACATTGTCTTCGGTAAACTCTTCGCCTTTAGACCCAAGAACACGTACCGATTTTTTTACGCAGCGGTCTGCCAAGAGAATATCATTGGTCACCACGATATCGCCCGCCTTCGAGTTTTCTACGATCCAATCATCGGCCGCATCGAAGTCGCCACTGACAACTTGTATGCTGATCAAGCCGCCATTCGGAAATTTAAGAGCCTTGTTGGCGACAAGCACGACAGGCAGACTGTACCGTTCGGCAACTTTGTAGACTTCGTCTTTTACCGGACACCCGTCGGCATCAATAAATATTTTCGACATGTCTTAGTTTTGAATCAGTTCAATACGATAGCCATTCGGGTCTTCAAGAAACGCGATGACCGTTTTACCGTGTTTCATGGGTCCAGGCTCACGAACGACTTTCGCACCGTTGGCCCTTGCCTTGCTGCAGAAATCATAAATGTCTGTTACCGAGAAGGCGATGTGGCCGAAAGCATCACCCAGCGTGTATTGATCGCGGTCCCAATTATAAGTGAGCTCAATACAAGGATCTTTTTTAGAAGTTCCGTAGCTTAGAAATGCCAACGTGAATTTGCCGTCGGGATATTCATCTTTCGAAAGCAAGTTCATACCCAGAACTTCTTGATAAAAGCGAATGGAGTCTTCAAGATTTCCGACGCGAATCATTGTGTGCAGGTATTTCATAATGAGACTTTACGGACACGGCGCAGAAACCACAAGTTAGAAGATCCCAAACTGAATCCTGGCGACAAAGTGATGATGAAAATGGTCGGCAGCCAGGATTCAGAGGCAATAATTTTAATCTCTGAAAACCTTCACACTATAATCGCGATTAATAGCGATGGCTTTCCGGACTTTTGGCATTCCTATAGTTGGCACGCGAGTGGGGCACAAAATTCCGGACTGCACTATTCCGTCACGGAAAATGGAAAACTAATCAGGTACGAAACCGTCCCGTACAAAATTCCCGGATGCTGAACTAAGTCATAGACAAAAAACAGTTTCATGACCGATGGTAGAGCCTGAAGGGATTGCCATGATCCGAAAAATTGTCGTCCTGTTTACACTAGCGATTTCACTTGCTCACGTGACAACTGTGACGCACGCAAAGTCGATTCAAACCAACGAGCTCACGATCTCCAATGCACCTGAATGGCTGACCGAATCTCGCGTGGACCGAGTGGTTTCACGGATTCAAAACAAACTCGAATGGTCCACTCGGCGAACCAAAGTGCAGTGGTACTCAGATTCGAAGGAATACTCGAACGCTCATTCTCTTGGACCGCAAGCAATTGCGGTCACGACTTCATCTGGGACCACCTCAACGGTTTCGATAGGACCAACGGTGACAGCCGAAAATTTCGACCACGTCCTCGGGCACGAACTCGTTCACGTCATCGTTTACCAGAAGTACAAAGGTGCGATTCCCAAATGGCTAGAAGAAGGCTTAGCTAATCATCTCGCAAGACCCGGTCAGATCGACTACAAGTGGCTAGCAAAACAGTCGTTTCCAAAAGACGTGCGTGAGCTTGCACATCCAATGGCGCCTGCAAGTGGCAGCCGAAACATGAACCGAGAAATAGACATCGTTAGATATCGCTACAAAGCATCTCAGGCGTTGGCCGAAATGCTCGATAAGAAATGTGATTTATTAAATCTCGTCCGAATGAGCGTTGCAAAAAAGATGGAACCTTACATTGCAACGATGTGCGAAATTCAAGATTTAAACGCGGCTTTTCGAGATTGGGTCTTAAAGAAAAGTCGCAGTTGAAACGCCAGCAAGACCGGCAACAGCAAAGCAAAAAGAACTGCGAAAATCGCCGCTAATGTCGCCGCCGACATCGCCACTGACGTCGGTGCCGCTGGCGGCATTAAGCTGCCCCTCGAACCAATTGAATTCACCAGTCCGCAACCGAAGGGCTGATCTTGGCCCAATTCGTTTCTAGGATACAGGTAGGAAATTCCGTCGACATCGTCTTGCGACAGAAGGGCGTTGGTCTTTGCCCCTGCCGAGTACCACATCAAAGCTGATGGCTCTTGCGAATGCCCTAACCCCAATACGTGACCGATTTCATGCGCGACGATCGTTTTGACGACCTCGGGTGATTGCCGCGCAATACTTCCAGCCGCCGCTGACGCATTTAAAATCAATAATCCTGAAGTAATCGGACCGCCTAAGACAGAAGGAGATCCGCGACCAACGCCGACGGTTTGTGCTTCGTCGGCACCAGTGACCGCGCCAAAATTGACCGCGCAAAATACAGTTGGCGGAGAAGAGTCCGTCGTACTAGTCGTTGCGCCTCCGTAGGTTATGTTGATTCTGCTAGTGGGGACGTTGTTCCAAAGCTTTGCGGCCTCGGCAATTAAAGCGGGCACGTCCATGCCAGCTGGGCAGTTCGCGGGATTTACAAGAAATTTCACATTCGGATCAGCCCAGCCCTGACCATCGCCTGTGGTCGCTGAAAGAGTAAAGCTATGGGCTAGCGCTGGGGCAATCAGTGCTGCGGAAACTATCGAACGAATTAGATACTGCATCATTTTTATTTTCCTAACTATAGACCGTACAAGTATCCAAGCATGACACTTGGAGTTCGCTTTTCCGAGAGCAAGCCTTCAAAAACAAAATCGAACGTGACTCGAGACGAGCCATAGCTAAGCGAAGAGCCGAGCAAAAAAATGGCCGTCGTCGCAGCAGTGGTTCTGGACGGCCGCTGAAACACTGTCGGCGTACTTCCGTTTAAAAGTGTGTCGGTGCCACCGTTTCCCTTTGTGCTGTATTGATTGATGCCGATACCCGTCTGCCAATCAAGCTTCGTTTCTGTCCATCGATAAAGATCAAAACCGACTGGTAATGCAATTTGAAGGAGAGTGGTTGTGGTGGCTCCGCCGGCGGAATCACGACCGACTGGTGTGTACAGAAGTTGTGGAGAAAGGTACCACTCGGAAGTCATCAGCCAGTCATATTTTATATACAGAGGATAGCTGAAGGCGCCCGTTAAAGATGCGGAAGCATCTTCGCTTTTCGTGGTCTTCCCGAGTGCATTTTGCTGGTACAGACCTGCGCCGACCTGAAATGATCCATCCGTGAATGCATTGGCCTCGCTAGAGAAAATTAGGCTTCCACCAGTGAGCACACAAAGAATCTTAAGTTTAATTTTCTTCATTCTCTGACTGAACCGTCTGAAGTACAAGGTGTCAAACCAGGATGTGCCTTTGATTTCAGTTTTGGGTTGCGTAAACCGCAAGCTTTATTAGGCTCTTCGAATCGGAAAAATGCAGGCTCTCGATTTTTCATCGCAGATGTGCGAGGGCGCTAGAAAACAAGCAGCACAAATGAGCTTTCCAGTCGATGTTATTGAGGCCGACATCTTCGACCAGGTTTTGCAATCAGGCAGTTCCGACATTGTGGTTTCGTCGTTTGGCTTAAAGACATTCTCAAAGGACCAACAAGCAGCGCTGGCAAAAGAACTGGAGCGAGTTCTTAAACCTGGCGGCGAATTTTCGTTCATTGAAATTTCTATGCCTGACAGTCGCCTGCTTCGCGCCTTCTACAAGGTGTACATCAATTTATTTATCCCGATGATCGGGAAGTTTTGCCTGGGGAACCCTAACAACTACCGCCACCTTGGCGTCTACACAGAAAAATTTAGAAACAGTCAGCACTCTCACAGCGAACTATTAAAACTTGGAATTGAGTCGAACTACTTCGAACACTTTTTCGGCTGCGCCTCGGGCGTTTATGGCCGAAAACGATCGCGAGCTAAACTTTCTTAACGTATTCGGACTTCAGGTTCATCGCGCCAAAGCCTTCGATTTTGCACGAAATGTCGTGCCCGTCGCCCGCGTCAGTAAGACGAATGTTTTTTACTTTCGTTCCAACCTTCACTGAAGAAGACGAGCCTTTGATTCGTAGATCTTTGATCACTGTGACTGTGTCCCCGTCGTGCAAAACATTTCCGTTTGCATCGCGCACAACCCCAGATTCCGCTGCGCTAGCCTTTGCTTTGGCAGCTTCGGCCGCCATTTCAGCTGGGCTCCATTCGTGCGAACACTCAGGGCACATCCACAGATTGCCATCTTGGTAGATATTTACGGACTCACACTTTGGACAATTGGAAGGTGTATCGCTCATATACTTGGCGTAGCGCGAATTTTTTGAAAAAACCAGTGCCAGTTGATCCACGCTCCGAGCAGTGCAACGTAGGGAGTAAACCGGACGTAAATAGTAAAAAAGATGCCTATTTGAAGGGCCACAATTGCCGGGATGAGGAACTTTGCGAATTGTCGTTTCCAGAGGGCAAACGGCATAGATACTTCTAGCAGTACCGCCCCAAACGCAAGCGCGTTGCATAGCCATGGGATTCTAAACAGCACCTCATTGAGTTGAAAAACATGCGCAAGCTGATTGGTGTCCGAGAAGACAATTGAAGAGCGAATCATATAGTTTCGCAGAGTATCGCCCGTGATCCACTCGATACCGCCGAATCGCAACTTCGAGATCCCCGCCGCGAAATAGGCCAATACCAAAACGGTCTGGATCGTGCGGATGGGAATCAAATACGTTCGAACGTCCTCTGCATAGGCAGAAGGCTTTCGCCAGCTATCGAAACTCAAAGCATCACTGGCGCGCGAAAAACAGAGTGGAAGTCCGGCTAGTACAACGGGCATGTAGACATGACCTTGATAGCCATACGAGTGACCGTTGGTCATGACTATCAGGCCAAGGATCCACCAAATCGGCGCGACCCACCTATAAAAAGCACCCACCAAGCAGGCAAGGGTCAACCAACGCCAAACATGAAACGCGGCCGCAACGGCATCGGGCGAAAGCGGTTCCGAAAGTAAGCGCATAACACCTCTCGGATACCAGAACTCCGAGGGCACTTCCGTCCACTGAAGAAAATAGTCCGGGCCACTGACAGTTATCAAAACACAGATGAAAAAGAAAATTCTTACGGCGGCGAGATTGAAGCACTCTGGCGGAGCACTTTTCATTCTGCCTCAAACGCGAGTTTCGCGGATTCTAAAAACAAGGGCCCCGCACTCGCATCTCGCATGCGGAGTTCGACCAGTGCAGGCCAAGAAATGTCGTGCTTGTACAACATCAACTTTTTAACCGTTCGCGCTGGTGGAAGCCCATTGATCTTGGCTACTTTGCGCTGCCAATCGCGGGCTGCTTTCAGTTTTTTCAAGATGGCTTCTGGGTTTTTATCGACCAGCAAGGCCTCGCGGAAGGCGGCGCCCCAAAAAGGCCGAAGCCCCCAAGGCGGAAGCCCCCTTTGGGCGCCGACTGTCGTATCAAATTGTATTGTCGAGCCGTCTTCATACTCAGCGGCGACCGACCAAAAAAAAGTTCGATCTTCTGGGGAGAAGAGTTTCGAATACATCGGGTAGTTTGAAAACGGAAAGTTATCATCGTCCGCAAATACAATTGCGCCTAGCGAGCCAACAACCACTATAAAAAGAATGGCTTTCTGAATAAAAACGTAAGAACACATACTTCGTCAATATACTTACATTGTACCAACACGAATACGACTTTTTCGAAATTCGGCGTCTATAATCCACCGCCGTCTCCATCTCCCCCGCGACCACCGTCGTCAGATGGATCATCAGGTCCGCCGCCGCGACCGCCATCGTCTTCGCAGTTCTCGTACGTTTCACATTTAGCGGCTGAATTTGGAGTGTCAGACGCCTTCAAACAATCCTGCACGCACTTCTTTAACCCCGGTCCAGGCTCTCCATAAAATGCATTGCAACTATCGACACACTGCTGAAGCTCAAGCTGAGGATCTGAAGCGTCACTTTTCGAGCTGAAAGCTCCGGTCATTACAACCAATACTCCAGCCACCACTTGACCGAATTTCGCCGAAATCTTCATTGGTACCGCCTTTTCGATTTCGCGTGTTTTTCGACAGTTTTTACATAAGGTCAAGGCTCTTTCATGCCTCGCCACAGAACCAGATCGACATACGGCCTCTGGCGCGTGTACTTTCCACGCTGTGAATCAATCTTTCGCGCCTAAGTCTGTGATCTTCAATCGACTTAAAAAGAACTGGGACAAGCTAAAGCCTTGGGCTGATCGCTTAGGAATCGAAGCGTTTCGCTTGTACGATCGCGACATTCCCGAGTACCCATCGATCATTGAAATCTACGGTCGCTATGCAGTCCTCTGGGATCGCCGCGATCCAGAAATTGACACTGGCAAAGAGCACCTCTTTGACGAGACGATGGAAGCACTAGGCGGACTGGGATTTTCAATCGACGAGATCGCGGTAAAACGAAGAGAGAAGCAGCGCCCACGCGCGACCGAACGCGCTCCATCGCCGATAGTTCCTATCGGCTCAGCGGGCATTGACGAAAACTTAGAAAGCGGCGGGGCTTCAACTTCAACGACGCCCGTGCCCAATAAGGGTGGCTCTATCAGTAGGCCAGACGGCACAATCGAAATCCGACATGTCGCTCAAACGAAGAGAACTCAGAACTTTATTCCGTCTTACGTGAAATCTTCTCACGAATTCCCAGTGCGCGAAGGAGATCACAAATTTCTAGTGAATCTTCATGACTATTTAGACACTGGGCTATTCCTCGATCATCGACTGACGCGAAAAATGGTTGGTGATGAAATCGCGAAACGGCGGCAGACCCTTGGGCCTGCGCAAAGACAATTTAAAATGTTGAACTTGTTTTGTTACACCGGAAGCTTCTCGGTTTATGGCGCACGCGCAGGTGCGACAGTGACAAGCGTCGATATGTCGCCGATCTATCTGGCTTGGGCCGAGCGAAACTTTATCGCCAATGGCCTTCTGACGGCAAACCATCGATTCATAAACGACGACGTGCTTTCCTGGATGAAAGATGGCTTTGCGGCTTCAACCGGGCCGTATGATTACATCATTTGTGATCCGCCCACTTTTTCCAATTCGAAAAAAATGGAAGGGACCTGGGATATCAGTCGCGATCACAAATGGCTTGTGGAACGATGTCTTGAAGCCCTTCGTCCCGGGGGGACGCTGATTTTTAGCGCGAATCGTCGCGACTTTCAGATGGATCCGATCTTGATGGACCCACTTCCTAGAAGCGGTCTACGTGCGAAAGAAATCACGCGCGACACACTTCCCAAAGATTACCATGATGCAAAAATTCGACGTGTCTTTCGCTTTGACCACACGCCAAGGGCAGATGACTGAAGCCTATTCGTGGTAATCGAGATCTTTGTGGAATGATTCCTCAAGACCCTTCAACGCCAGCAAAGTTATTGCCAGAGTGATCAGCCCTAGGAACACCGCCATCATTGTGACTCCGTACGTGGGTGAGCCCCATTGAAATGCAGCCGTTAAAGGGATCGTTGCTCCGCGTACAAAATTAGGTACGCTGGTGGTGACTGTTGAACGAATATTGGTACCAAACTGCTCGGCAGCAACTTGAACGAACATCGCCCAATAGCCGACGCCGATTCCCATCAACACACATGTCGCGTAGAATATCGTCGGCGTTTCAGATCCATGGCTTAACGACAAGTGAAGGCCTACTCCGATTGTCGATAGGCCGAGAAAAACCAGAATTGCTTTTTTACGACTCTGAAGCCACTGACTGACGAGCCCGCTTGAAAGATCACCAATGGAAAGTCCAATGTAGCCATACATTACGGCCTTGCCGGCCGTCGGCGCATTCGCCATGCCGAAGGCTTTTCCAAATTCTGGCGCGAACGTAAGTAGAATTCCGACGACGTACCAGATAGGGATCCCAATCAAAACACAATTCAAAAACTTTACGAACCGAGTGCGATTGTTAAAAAGCATCATGACGTTGCCATGACTCGCAGCCTTTTCTTTCGCCTTATGAAACATACCGGATTCTGTGACGCCCACCCGAAGCAGAAGAATGGCGAAGCCCATCACGCCACCTATGATGTAGGCCGTGCGCCAGTTGAAGATGTCACCGATAAAGGCGCCGAATACTGCACCGAGGATTCCGACGCTGGCGACAATCGTTGTGCCAAAACCGCGTATGCGTTTGGGCATTATTTCCGATATGAGAGTGATGCCCGCACCAAGCTCGCCCGCAAGCCCAATGCCCGCGATAAAACGCAGAATGGCGTACTGTTCGATGTTCTGCACAAAGCCATTTAAAAAGTTGGCCGCCGAATACATGATGATCGACCCAAACAATACCGAAAGACGCCCGCGGCGATCTCCGAGTACGCCCCACACAAGTCCGCCAATCAACAAACCGGCCATCTGAATGTTGATCAAAAGTACGCCTTTGTTTAAAAGTGCGTCCTCCGCAACGCCGAGATCCTTCAAACTTTGAACTCTTACGATCGAAAACAAAAGCAGATCGTAAATGTCCACAAAATATCCGAGCGCCGCAACTAGGACCGCCAGCCAAACTTTTTTATCAACGGCCTTCAGTTCACTTCGCGTGATCGGCAAGAGTCCCCCTAGGTGATTCGAATCGCTTGGGGAATGTCACCATAGCTGAAAAGGGCGTGCAACCTGGGAATACCGGTTACTGGTGACCCAAGAGCTGCGTTCAACAAGCCTCCGCGATAGAAGTCACCGGTGTGGCAGAATTTGTCACTTTAGAGAAGCGAGAGCGTGTGGCGAAGTGTCGCTTTCGCGCGCATGTCGTGAAACGACTTCAGGACGAGACTCAAGAGCAGCAATAAGAGCCCAAGCGACATGCCGTTGGCAGAAGACATTTTTTCCTTTCGAAATGTGAGTATTTGGCCCCGCCGTTGCTCTCTTGAATCGGTGCGGGACGTGCGCAGTGAGTTGTATGAAGTAGAAGTTTCGAAGCTTTGGCGGGCTCTGGACCCCTCCCCCCCAGATCCCTAGGATTCATGGAATGTGAATTCTCCCGGAGGCCGCCAAGGAATTTCGAAGCGAAGAGCTGCAAAGGTGAAAGTCTGTTGCCCCCCAACCGATGATCACCGTCTTTGGACCCCAAAGGCCGTCCCGCAATTTTTTATGGAGATTAATCCCTAGTGCCCGCCGAATTTTCGTCGTTAACTCGCCGAGGCCGTATGGTTGAAACGCGCGAACTTCAGAAACAGGTTTTTCAATTGTTACCGCAGAGCCAACAAGGGTTTAGAAATGCCATAAAGGTGCCTTCGATACGATGATGTGTGAACGCGGGTTTATTCCGACCAGAAACTAAGTTTAACCAGAAATTTTAACCGGGAAGACCTTCGGCTTTGATCGCCTTTTGCACAGATGGTCGCTCTGTCATTCGCCCCATAAACTGTTTCAATGGTTCGAAGGGCGATAGATCGAACGCAATCATTCCCGACCATCTCAAAAGCGTTAGCAGATAAAAGTCCGCCACCGTGACTTGGGCACCCATTAAATACGGACGCGAAGACAAGCGCTCTGCAAGCAAGGTTAAGCGGCGCGCAATCACTTTTTTATTGTTCTCTTTGAATTCTGTGACGGCCTCTTGATTGGAAACCATACGCCCAATCGCGAACATCGCGCCCATCGACTTGTGCACTTCCGCCGAAAGATAGTTCAAGAGCTCGAGCATTTCGTAGCGCTCAGGCGTCCCGGCCTTCGGCATCAACGCAGTGTCGGGCTTCTGATCTGCAAGAAATTGCAAAATTGGAGAAACTTCCGTCATGACTTGGCCGTCCGGAAGCTGAAGCGCTGGCACATAACCCTTGGGATTAATTTTCAGAAAATCTTGGTCATCGAATGTTTTCTTTTTTGCCAAGTCGACGCGAATCACTTCGCAATTCAAACCAAGCTCGTTGATTGTCGAGTGAACTGCGAACGAACATGCGCCCGGTGCAAAATAGAGTTTCATGCGTGACCTCCTTCGACTTTATCAGTTACTGGAAACAATTGAATGTTGATTTGATAAACTCGCTCACCCTTGGAGGATTCGCGTTTGACCATAAGGTCTTTCTGAATACGTTTTCTTAGTTGGCGCAGTTCGAAACGAACCTGTTCAAATTCTTGTTGGGTCATCGCCATCGTCAGTGCGCCAAATTCGCGATCTTTAGGAGAGTCTTTGAAAAGCGACTCAATACCTAGATATATGAGCTCTGCCTGAAGTTTACGAATCATTTCTACAGGAAGTTCTTGGGGGGCTTCGATAAGATCGCGGCCCTTTACGACTCGTCCGTTCTCTGACTTCAGGTCGCCGTTGTCAATCAGCCGCTTGAGTTCGCCGCGAATGTCCTCTGGGGAAGTCTTCGCCCTCACCAGCCGGTAAAGTTCATCGGGATCAAAACTTACTCCATACTGTTCAGACATTGCATAGAGAACCCAGCCCATCCAACCCGGAACCTTGTCCCAGGCCTCTTGGTTGATTTCGCCGCTAGCAAACGCGCGCCGGGCACGGAGATCAGCCAGTTCCTTTAAATATTGATTTCGCTGAATTGGTTCGGTTTCCTGACCGTAATGGACTAGCGCACGAAACTCTTCTGCTTCTGATTTATGCAATCGAAGTGCTTTCGCAAAACGCACAATCATGTCGTCTGACAGATTTCGGCGACCTTCAATAATGAGCTTCAGATAGTTCGGTGATTTAATGTCGGCAGCGGCCGAGAACGCAGAGTAAGAATACTGGCGGAGACCAGTACTTTCAACTTTTCTTCGGTACTGATAGACGTCCTTTAAGTACTGCCGAAAATCTGTGTATGTCCCTAATGCTGGGGCGCCAGAAGGAACATCTAGTTTCGCTTTCGTCTTTCCCGCAATCGGCACCGTGGATTCAATGGCGTTATTGGTAGGCGCGGAAGGCAGGGCGGGCGAGATATCGATGTATTCCATGCTAAGAGGCTTCCACCGAGTCCAACGATTGACAAGCGGTTGCGCGAGCTTGGAAGCGTCGCAACGCTCCGGCTGTTTGCGTCGCTGCGCCTTGGCGACCCTCCACAGGAGGGCCCCGCCAAGGGGCTGCGTCTCGGGCGAGCCTCGCTCCTTCGAAGCTCTCACCCTCGTTCCGTGCAGTAGCGCGGAAAGATTAGGGTGTTTTTAACTGCGCGTTAAGTTGGCTGCTGCTAGTTCATGGGTAGGCGGAGTTGCGTCGTTGGAGTGTGGATACGCGCGACCGTCAGAACAATTCGGTCGACCAGCGAATCCGCTGTCGCACTGCGGACTGTCAATTCAACTTGAAGGTTTCCACGGCCATCGTTTTTCAAAAGGCGAGCGTCGCGAATCACGTCGACCAACCGACCATCGACGGGAACGACTTCCCCATCAATAACGGTAATGGCGGGCGAGACCGTGATACCAACATTAGGTTGGTCACTGGAATTCGGTTTCGCTAATGGGCCCGTAACTTGAACCAAGTCTGGCACAACACGGTTCCATTGATCGAGAAGATTCATGTGCATTGTGATCGCAAAGTTGGACGCTCCGCCAATAGTTTCCGATGTCGTCAACGTCAGCCTGTTCACCACATTGTAACCCGATGGATTTTTTGTCGTGTTTAAAAGAATCGACATCAAACGATCGTATTCTGGATTTTTAGAAACACCTGGCGCATTGCCTTCAATATAAAGACTGGCGCTGGTGTGACGTGCGATCATGTGAGCTGTCCGAATTTTACCGCTGGAAGCTTCCTGAATTTTTATGTGCACGGTTTTGCAGCCGCCTGAAAGGTCCATGCACGCAACATCAGCCATAATAAACGGCTCGCGAGTAATGGCGCCAACTCGATATTGCATCACTTCATCGACGGCTCCTTCCATCTCGACCTGAGCTTTGTTTCCATTCCGCAAATATTTGAAGGCGAGCTTTCCTCGGCGCGATGTCCAGTCTACTTCGAAAGACGAAAGCTGAATCGAATGAGCTAGCGCTTTATTTTCCGCGCGAGACTGAGGATCCAGCATCGCTTCCTGATTGTTCACCAGGACATAGAGCTGTTCGCGCAGAGTATCTTGGCCTGCGCCAGTGTAATACAAAGTTTCACCTGGGCCTGAACGTATGTCGCTCGCGACCTTTTCACCTAAGAATGCGCCCGCTTGGTCAAGGGCAGCTTTTTTAGAAAAAATTTGGTCCGGAGATTGACCCGATGGATCGTAATAGACCACTGATTCAACTCGCGGATCCATCTGCTGGATTTTTGCGGTTAAATCGGCAGGATCTGCTCCCGGATCCGGCTCCAGCTCGCGCACTTGACCGACATTCGTCGTTCCGAGGTCTTCGCCTCTCTTGTGTACGGCAGCCGACTGTCCAGAAGCTTTATCTAATTCATTTGGGGTGGGAGACGGTTTCGCCGGGCCCGCAGAGACTTTCGCCGGCGCTGCGCCCGGTTTAGGTTGTGCACCTTCTTGTTGATTGGAACAAGCCGTCGTCAGTGCCAATGCCGCCGCTAGTGCGAAAATCGCTTGAACGTAGAATCGAGGAGCCGCATTGAATATGCGTCGATTTGCCATCTTCTGGTTGGCAGATTTTGAATTGAGTGATCGCATAGGGACTCCTCGTTACACGGAAAGTTTCCGACTAAATACTTTGGACTCAACGTCTTCTATGGCAATTGAAAAGCAATCACAGTGCCCAAATTTTCATGGTCGAAAACGAATTGATCGACCTTAGACCGAAGTTTCCGCTGCGAAAAAAACGTCGTGCGCCGATCCGCGGCTTCTGAAGTGCCCAGATCTGTCACCAATTGAGAAAAAAGTTTTTCAACGGATTTACGTTTGAAAAAAACGTTAGGTCGAATCTAGATCGTCAAGAGGTGTGAGCTTTTTAACACCTGTCAAAAAGTCAGACAGCCATTTCGCACGCACCACTTTTAAACCGTCCTATTGCGAGACCCACTATTCCATTCGAGGTATTAGCTAGTTAGACTGATCTCAGTTCACAAACAGCTCTGCCAAGCGGTCCGTTGTGTCGCAGAGATAGTCAGAAGATTTAAGCATGGAGGAATTTATGGCGACAAAAAAAACACCGCAGGTACGAATCATCAAGAAGCAATACACACGCAAGGAAGTTTTCGAAAGCCTCGTTTATGAGCTTAAACCGTTTGTTATTGCCGCAACTGGCTTTGCAAGCGCCGTCTACTTTACTCAACAGCACAACACGATTGCGAAGTACTTTAGCATGGCAATGATGCTCGGCGGACTTGTCATCCTTTACTGGCGTGCAAAAGACCGCGGCATTATTCAATAGTGGCGCTTCGCCCTCCGGGCTACGTCTCGGGTGAGCCGCGCTCCTTCGAAGCTCTCACCCACGTTCGATGCAGGAGCATCGAAAGATTTTGGGCGTGGCGCTACGGCCTACGTTTTGTCGAAAATTGCGGTTTCTAGTTGATGATCCCGAAGCCACCGGCGATGAAGCCGCGCTTCGGGATCAAACGTTTCCACTAAATTCCAAAATCTTACTGAATGATTCGCATGAACGAGATGTGCCAGTTCGTGAATGACGACGTAGTCGATGACCGCCTCTGGAGCGAAAACCAATTTCCAGTTCAGACTTATATGACCGGAAGTTGAGCAACTTCCCCAGCGAGTTTTTTGGTTTCGGAATGACAAGCCCGAAACCTTCAATTTCATTTTTTCGGACCAAAACTGAATCCGTTCGGTCAAGTGCCGACGAGCCTCCGCTTCTGAAAATTTCGCGAGTCCTTCTTTCAGGTTTTGGCGAAGCATCTCGCCGGCGAGCGAAAACATCGGACCGGGCAAATGAGCAACGAGATAGTTCTCTACAATTTCAAATTGCAGCCTCGCTTTTTCGCTTTGTTCAAAAATGAGCTGCCGTTCTATTCCGTAAAACCGAAACAACTCGCCAGGTAGAAACTTTTTGGGCGGATTCTTTTTCAGGAGATTTTCGCGCCGAGAGGTTTGCCGAGCTTGTTGTTTTTCAATCCATTCCAGATTTGCTAATACAAACTCTTTAATCAGCGTTTCAGAAACACGTTTAGGAACCAAAACCTGCACTTGGCCCATGTGATCCACGGTCATCTTCAAACGTGCAGCCACCAAACGTCCAAATACCCGCCGCTGGCGGCTTTCGACGATCTTCAGCTTAATATTTAACACCCGACTTGGGCCAACTTGGATCTCCACGATTTTGCAGTAAACCTGAACTTCGTTCGCGAACGCAAGTTCGGATTAACAGTGACTTCGCCAATCCAACCAAATACAGATCAGGGCCACATGAGTCGTTCAGTATTCGATGACCTCAACCCCGATGTTATTCTTGGTGCCTGTGAAGAACTTGGGTTTTTACCTACAGGCGAAGTAACACAGCTCAATAGCTATGAAAATCGTGTCTTCGATATCAAAGTCGAAGCTGACGACCGAATCGACGAAACTTCCGGGCCGCGCCACGCCATCATAGCAAAGTTTTATCGGCCGGGACGCTGGTCACACGACGCCATTCGCGACGAACATTTGTTCCTGTCGGATTTGCGTAGCGAAGGAATCGCCGCAGTAGCTCCTTTCGAAATTCCAACGCAGCTAAAATCACGTCGAGCAAACGATGCGGAATTTTCTTTTATGCATGAAGGCTTTATCACCGCTGTATTTCCGAAAAAGCTTGGCCGAATGCCGCAAGAATTCCTCGGCGATGAACTGAAACAAGTCGGTCGGCTGCTTGCGCGTATTCACAATGTTGGAGCCCGCAGAAGGGCTACCTACCGGCCGACGTTGAACGCTGAAACTTATGGCTACCAAGCCCTCGACCGCCTGGAGGGGGTGGTTTATCCCGAATTGTGGAATCGATACCAAGACGCAGCGGAAGCAATCTGTGAATTCTTGGACGATGAACTTGATCCGCGCGATGAAATTCGTATTCACGGCGATTGCCACAAAGGCAACCTCCTACAGTACGACCTGCGCGGAGAAAAAGGTTTCAATTTCGTCGACTTCGACGACTGCTGCAATGGTCCGCCGGTTCAGGATTTTTTCATGCTTTTGTCCGGAGCGAGCGATCTGGATGACCAAGCGAAGTCTGAACTTGAGGACTTACTGACTGGCTACGATGAACTGCGAGCCGTGCCCGACAACCTCTATTTGCTGGAAGCATTGCGCGGTTTAAGAATTCTACATTACGCCGGATGGATCGCCGCACGATGGGATGACCCGTTTTTCCCCAGCCTTTTCCCCGACTTCAAAGGGCAGAATAGTTACAACTGGTGGGCGGATGAATGCCTTCGGATCGAACAGATTGCATCTGGGCTATAGCTCTAGCCGAACACGAACACATCACCGATATAGACACGCGGCATCAGCGTAAAATTTCTATAAAGTTATCCACCGACCTTAACTTTCTTAAACCCTCGGTCGCTTATGCCTGCTCGAGTACGCCGCGGCGCGCTTGGGTGCGCGCGAAGGTACCTTTGGTGCACGAAAAAGTGTTAGCCTCCGAGCCTTTGCGGCCGGGTCCCGCACAACGGAGCGCCGCTAATCCCGCCAGGTCCGAAAGGAAGCAACGGTACCGGATGCGATGTGTGATGTGGGGTGCCCGGTCACCATTTTCACAACATTCAGTCGCGTTTCGGGACATCGAACCTCGAAACGAGTCGGTGGTCGCGGAGTTAAGCACGGAATGTCGCAGTATCAAGTCATCGCAAGAAAATGGCGTCCACAGTCGTTTCAAGATTTGGTCGGTCAAGACCACATTTCGACAACGCTCTTGAATGCCCTCCGCGGTGATCGACTTCCTCAGGCACTTTTGTTTACCGGTGTTCGAGGTACGGGAAAAACTTCGACGGCCCGGATTTTGGCGAAGTCCCTTCGGTGCTCGAATGTGAAGGATTATGTTCCATGCGGACAATGTCGTGACTGCGAAGACATCGCAACTTCACGCGCTGTGGATGTTGTGGAAATCGATGGGGCGTCCAACAACGGCGTCGATGCTATTCGCGAACTTCGGGACAGTGTCGGTTATATGCCGTCCAGCGGCCGCTACAAAATTTATATCATCGACGAAGTCCACATGCTCTCGACCGCTGCCTTCAACGCACTCTTGAAGACTCTGGAAGAACCACCAGCTCACGTCGTTTTCATTTTAGCTACGACCGAGTCGCAAAAAATTCCGAATACGATTTTGTCTCGTTGCCAAAGATTTGATTTCCGCCGCATTCCTTCCAGACAAATCGCTGATCAGCTGATGAAAATCTGTTCTGCCGAAGGCGTTCACGTTGGCCCCGAAGCACTGTGGTCGATTGCCCGCCAAGCGGATGGATCGATGCGCGATAGTCAGAGCTTACTGGATCAAGTGATCACATTTTCAAATAAAGATATTACTTTAGAAAAAGTGATTGAAGTTCTTGGCCTCACGGATCGTCAACTTGTGATCGACGGAACTTCGGCGCTTATTCGACGAGATGCGAGCCTTGCGCTGCAATTGATTGAAAAAGTAAATCGCAGTGGCGTGGATCCTAAGGTTTTCGCGCAAGATTTACTTGAAGAAGTTCGCAATGCCCTGATGGTCCGCCTCTGCAAGGAAGACCCAGCGAGAGTCGTTGATTTGTCTGACAGCGAAATACAGGCGCTTCAGAAACTCGCCGATGAAACGACAGAAGAAGATCTACACACTCTTTTCGACATGATGCTCAAAGGTGTTTCAGATCTCCTTCGAGCTTCCGATCCTCGTCTAGTTTTGGAAATGACTATGTTGCGAGTTTCTTCGGCGCCGACCATGATCAACCTTCGTCAGTTGATGAGCGGCGCGCAGATCACGAGCCCCCCCTCACGGCCGACGCTGGCACCGCCGGTCGCAATCAATTCAACTTCCACCGGCAGCCCCTCGGGTCGAACACCGGGTTCAGCATCAACGGTTTCAACAGTTTCAACGGTTTCAACAGTTTCAACAGTTTCAATTCCCGTGACAGGTTCAATCTCTGGTTCGCAACAAAATTCTACAGCGGCTGCCAATGGTGCCGGTAGCGTTTCTGGGGGCGTTTCTGGGGGCGTTTCTGGGAGTGTCTCTGGGAGTGTCTCTGGCGGCACTTCTGGGAACTCGAAATACACCGTTGATTCTTTCACTCGGGCCGTCAAAGCTGGTGCTGCGAAAACGACCGGAACCAAGTCCGTAGTGACCGCTCTGCCGCCGGAAACGAAGGTTCACGTGAACGGCGACGACGATCGCGATGCTTCACCGAAGTCATCCGATCCGTGGCTGACGTTTGTCTATCGCGTACGCAAAGCCAACGGTCTGCTAGGAGCAATGCTTGAAAATACCCACATTATTGAAAACTCGACCGACCGCCTTGTTCTGGGAGTTCCTAAAAAAGTGGGCTTCGTTATCGACAAGTTGCGCGATCCAGAAAATCTGAAACGGATCGAACAATTCGTCGAGACATTTTGGGAAAAGCATTTGAAAGTAGAAGTGAAATTGGATGACGGTAGCCAGGACGCGATGACACCGCGAGCGCGTGAAGAGCGGTCCCGAGTCGAAAAAACTCAGTCTATCGAAGCCGCCGTGGAACAGAATCCACTTGTGCGAACAGCTAAGAATGTTTTTAAAACTCAAGTGAAGACAATTCGCGATTCCGACAAGTCGTCGAAGTAAGGGAGAAGGCAATGAAAGGTAAAGGCGGATTTGGCGGTGGTGGCATGGCTGGAATTATGCGCCAGGCAAATCAAATGCAGGCAAAAATTAAAAAGCTTCAGGAAGAACTCAACGAACGCACGCATGAAGGCACTTCAGGCGGCGGGGCCGTGAAAGCGGTTTTTAAGGGCGAAACCAAGTTGATGTCATTGACCATTTCTCCGGACGCTATGAAGGCCGGCGATGCTGAAATGCTTCAGGACATGGTTGTCGGTGCGGTGAATGATGCTTTGAAAAAAGCCAAAGATACGCAAGCTGCTGAGATGGAAAAAATCACGGGCGGTCTTGGTCTTTCGGGAATGTTCTAATGCTTCGTATCTCCTCTCTCGAAAGATTGGTGCATCAGCTAAATCGGCTTCCTGGCATTGGCCCGAAGACGGCGCAGCGCCTCGCCTACCAAATTCTTCGAGAACCAGAGCTTTCCACTGGTCTGCAAGAGGCTCTTGTGGCTGTTCGTGAAACCGTTCACCTCTGCGATACCTGTTTTTCATACACCGATGAACCCAGTGTCTGTCGTTTTTGCGCTGATCCCAATCGTCGCGAAGATCTTCTCTGCGTCGTTGAAGAACCCTCTGACATCGTCCGAGTTGAAAGCTCTGGCGCTTTCCGTGGCCGCTATCATGTCCTTCACGGTGCAATCTCGCCCCTCGACGGTGTTGGACCTGATGATTTAAAAATTCGCGAGCTTTTGCTGCGAATTGATCAAGCCAAACTGACAGCGCCAATGACGGAAGTTATTCTGGCCCTCGACCCCGATCTCGAGGGGGACACCACGGTTTTATATCTTGCGAAGATTTTGAGCGAACGCGGCCTCAAGGTCACGCGGATCGCTAGCGGCGTACCGCTTGGAAGTGATATAGATTATGTTGACGACCGAACGCTTGGTCGCGCTCTTGAGAATCGGGTCGAACTGTAATGGCATTTATCAACAAAGAAGCCGGCGAAATTCACTGTAAACTTGTTTACTACGGGCCAAGTCTGGGCGGCAAAACAACCAACGTGCAATGGGTTTATAGCCGCACCACAGGCCAAGGCCAAACGGCGATGCAGGCCTTCAACGCGAATCCAGAACGTACTTTGTTTTTCGATTTCCTACCAATGGATGTTGGGCAGATTCGCGGACTGAAAACACGCTTTCACCTTTACACGGTCCCCGGCCAAGTCGTTTACGACTCCAGCAGAAAACTGATCATGAAAGGCTTGGACGGAGTCGTATTTGTGGCGGATTCCCAGATCGAGCGAATGGAAGAAAACTTAAAGGCGATGCAAAATCTCGAAAAAAATCTTGATCAGCAAGGTTACGATATTCGTCGAATTCCCTTGGTGATTCAGTACAACAAGCGCGACCTTCCGAACGTCACGCCGCTCGCTGAAATGCGCGCAGCTTTGAACCGTGTCAACGCGCCCGACTTTGAAGCTGTCGCAAGCAATGGCAAGGGAGTGATGGAAACTCTGAAAACTATTTCTAAAACCATCGTTACGACGCTTAAGGGTGGTGACATTTGAAGATCACAGTTGAACGATCAAAATCCCCGAAATTGATTCCCGCCGCGAAAGAATTTGGCTTTGGACGATTTTTTTCGGACCACATGGCACTTGTCGATTATGTCGCGACCGCCTCGAAAGAGAGCAAAGACCCTGCCGCCGGGCGAAGTTGGCAAAATCCGCGGGTGGTTCCCTATGGGCCATTGTCTCTAGATCCTGGCGCGGCCGTGTTGCATTACGGGCAAGAACTTTTCGAAGGACTTAAAGCGTATCGCGGAGACGACGGCAAGGTTCGCTTATTCCGACCTGAGATGAATTGGAAGCGGATGCAATCAGGAGCAGCAAGAATTTGCATGCAGGCTCCTCCAATGGAAATCTTCGTCGAAGTCTTAAAAGAATTTTGCCGGGTCGAATCGCGTTGGATTCCTAACGAACCGAAATCTGCTTTTTATTTACGCCCAACATTGATCGGAACTGAACCGTTTTTGGGCGTGCGTCCGTCTAATGATTATTTGTTTTACGTTATCGGATCTCCGGTCGGTTCTTACTACGGCGAAGGCGCTGACACGGTCAAAATCAAAGTTGAAACTGAGTTCGTTCGCGCTGCTCCTGGCGGAATCGGCGCAGCGAAGACCGGCGGCAACTATGCAGCCAGTCTGCGCGCAGCGCTTGAGGCAAAACAGGAAGGTTTCGCACAGGTACTTTGGTTGGACGCAACCGAACGAAAGTACATTGAAGAAGTCGGAACAATGAATGTGTTCTTCAAAATTAACGGGAAGCTTTTTACGCCACCACTCGACGGTACCATTTTGCCTGGTGTAACACGGGACTCGGTTTTGCGCTTGCTGGAAGAAGCAGGAATGAAAGCTGAAGAACGACCGATTGCATTGGACGAGATCGTCGCAGCCTCCAGAGACGGAAAACTAGAAGAAGTATTCGGCACCGGGACGGCCGCCAGTATTTCTCCAGTTGATTCGCTAGGCGTTAACGGAGAACGAATTCGGGTGGGCGACGGAAAAGTAGGTCCAGTTTCCGCGCAGCTCTTGAAGCGCCTCACTGATCTTCAATATGGTCGAGCGGAAGACCTCTTCGGGTGGACTCTTCTGGTCGACGAGAAAAACCTATAGTGGGAAATTTATAGTCCAGCGTTCACGTCGCTAGGCTTTCCAGGTCTGGATGTAGACCTAGACTCTTTTCATCGCGCAGTCCACGCGTCAGAATGAAGTCTATGGAAGCGCGCTTTCCCATCGGCGAAGATACCCTCTGGTTCGTGTTTCACGACGACCGACAGCTTGGTCCTTTTGTTACGAGCGAACTCGCAAAGCGCATCAATAATGGCGAGCTTCCGAATTCGATCCATGTGTGGGCGCAAGGGTTTGATGACTGGAAGCCGATTGCGAACGTGCCCGGATTTGATTCTTATCGAATAGATGTGCAGTCGATTGAAGCCGCCGAGGCGGTGGACAAGCTGAATCAGGGTTTCGAGATGGCAGGGACCGAATTTATTTCGGCGGAAATTCAAACTAAACAGTCAGACAAACAACTAGACATTCAGCGGCAGGAAGCATCGGAAATCGCATATTGGAATCAACGTCAGTCAGTGATAACCCAAGAGGCAAACGAAAGAATAGTAGGGACCAACAACGATCACGGAAATCGAATCGTTTCTTGGGTTTCGAAACATCGCTTTTTGACTGCGATAGCTTCGCTATTGCTGTTGATGGCGATTGGTCTGGCTTGGCAAACATTCGCCGGTTCGCGCGGACTGAACCGACAAGAACTTTCGCCCGATGATTTTCATAACTTAAAAGCTTCGATGTTGGAAAGCCTCACGTTTTCCGGGCCTTCGGCGTCGGTCGCTGTGGCAACCACATCGATCGCCGCTCCTCAGTTTGTCATCGGGACGAATCTAAAAGATGGAACCAAAATCACGGTTAAAATCGAAGGCGTGCCAGATTCGATGGTCGGTCGATTCTACTATTCGATGAAAACAAATGTTACGGTTAACAACGGGGTCGCAAAAACGGGCCGTCTTCGCGAAACTTCGAAGCAGGGGGAAGCGTTTCTTCCAGGACTGTACAAAGTGACTCTGTCTAGCGACGTCGATCGAACGATTCTACATCAACGGACCTTTTTCCTGGGGGCCATGGGCAATGGTGATTTCGAAAAAGAGCTCCAGGCCTATCATGCAAAATTGAGCGAACAGGCCGGTGCGGAAATTCTGGAAGCGCGACAGCTCGTCGACACTGTTTCGAAGGTTTTAAATGAATCTAATTCCTGGTTTACGTCAGTCGAAAAAAAACTGGGTGGAATGACAAAATCAAACCGGACTAAAATCTGGGAAACTCAAAACTCAAAATTTCAGGCGCTCGACGTCCAAATGGCATCTATCGAAAGTCAGTGGAAATCTGCGACTGCAGCCAGCCAGATTTATCATTCAGAACTGTTCACCAAAATCAGTGTCCTCCTTCAACACATTCGCTTAGTCCATCAGACTCAGGGCGAGATCCTACTCGCCACTTCCGATTCACTGGACGCGACTCGACGTTTGGCCCAAACCAATTATCAGGCCCAAATAGCAGTTGATAGCGTGACTAAATATTTGAAGTCGATCCCAGAAACCACCGTTCAAAAAGGACTGCCATTTAAGCCGGCGCCCTAAGTCCGGTTTCCGCTGTCTCGCTTTAGTACATTGGCGAGTGTACCGAAACGAATCATAGGCGGAGGTTTCAAAACCTATGAGCAATTCTGTAAAGTCCGAACACCTTCTATCAAGTGAACGAATTGAACTCGTTGGCAATCCTACGGAAGTTCAAAAGAAGCTTTTGGCACGCATGGAAGAATTGCGCGCCAGAAACGCAGAGCTTCGCAAATACGAAGAGATCTCTTGGGAAAAAGATGTTGAAATCCTACGCCTTAAATCGACAGAGGAAGATCTCAAGCGTCGCTTAGACGGCCTACGCGAAGCACAGGAACTAAGCCATGAGCGCCGTGATCTTTACTTGAAAGAGATCGCTACGTTAAAGGTTGAAATCGAAAAAAATGATGCCTACCTGAGTCAGGTCAACGA
The DNA here is from genome assembly GCA_017302795.1 of Deltaproteobacteria bacterium. GTDB lineage: Bacteria > Bdellovibrionota > Bdellovibrionia > Bdellovibrionales > JAMPXM01. Next base: position 56,484 of record JAFLCB010000005.1, read on the forward strand.
TGAGTATAACCGTAAGCTTGCTAGAATCTCGGACCGCGCTTGGGAAAAGGAAATCGAAATAAAGGCCCTGAAAACATCGCAAGCTGCGATGGAGTCAGAAATTGCAGTTCTTCAACAATTAAAAGCTGAGAATGAAAAGCGAATCACGGAATCAACTGCGCAGGTCGAAGAACTCAAACAAGAGCTCAAAGCTGCCATCGCGGAGATCCGTTCGCTCGAAGATCGCGCTCGAAATGACGCTAGATCTGCATCCGACCAAGTGCTTCATGTTTCGAAAGACCGCGAAGAGTACGTACGTCAGCTCGAGAGAGCCGTTTCTGATCTCCAAGGTCAGGTCAAAATATTGGCCATCGAACGGGACAATGTCGACGACCGAATCCGCAATCGAACCGACTCGATGACCGAGATGAAGTCTCAGATCGAAAAACTGCAATCTGCCCTTCGCAACATTGAAACAAATCATTCGGCCGAACTCCAGGCTGTGTTCGATGAAAACCGTGTTTTCGTTGCCCGCTTAAAAGAGAAACATACCGATGCGCTTTCAAGAATGAAAGTAGAGTTCGATTCTCAACATCAATCTGTTCGCGCCGAGAATTTGATGGCCGCGAAAGAAATGGCTTTGCGATTTGAAGAGCAAATCAATGAGATCAATGCCAACCATGGGATCGAGCTCGACGCACTCGAGCAGATCGAGCGCGACTTGATGGCCGAAATATCGCGACTGCGCGTTGAGTCCGCTGGGCAAACTAAACATATCGAGTCTTTGAGCCAATCGATTCGCGAACTGAAATCGTCGCTTCAAGAAGAACGACAGAAAACTGCACGCAATGAGGAATCGATCACGAAAGCCAATAGTCAGATTCAAAAAATGGAATCTGATGCTCAGGCGTTGGTTGAAAAATCAGCACGGCTTCAGGAAAGTGCCGACCGCGAGCAGGAACAGCGATCAAAGATAGAGTTTCGTCTGGACGACGCCATCTCCAAAAATACGGAGCTTGTTGGCCAGCTAGCCTCGCTTCACGAGCAACTATCGATGAAAGAATCGGACCTTCGCGATCTCAAAGAATCTCTTTCCTCGGCTGTCGCTCAATACGACTCCTTGAAAAGGACTTTCTCGGAATTCGAGCGGGCGCAAAAAGAAAAAACTCGTGAAACCCACTTAGTTCATCAGAATGCGATGAAAGAGGAAAAGCTGAAGCGCCAGGCCGAAGCGATCGAATGGTCACAGCGACTCAACGAGTTTCAAAATGCAAGTGCAAAAGACCTCGCGACATTGAAAAGCGAAAAGAATGAATTTGCTCTGCAGCTGACCGCTGTAAAAGCGGAATCTGAATCCATAATTGAAAACCTACGAGCCACGATTGGGGAATTTAAGCGCGAGCGGGAAGATGTCGCTCGCGAGTTTGAAAAATTCGCCCGCGACAATGATACCGTCGCCCGCGAACGCGACGCCTTCAAGTTGGAAGTCCAACGTCAGGTGGCTTTGGTAACAGATCGCGACCAGCAACTTGTCGCGATCAAGGCCGAACATGAAGATCGGCTCGCAAAAGTCGACAGCTGGATGGCACGTAAGGACCAAGAATTGCGCGCAGCACGTGACCAGTTTGACAGCCGTATGGAGGCCGAACGCACCGAGCACGCGGCACGCTTGCAAACCGAGCGAACGGCATTGAATTTTGAAATTTCTGAACTGGAAACTAAGATCGAAGCCCTGATGGCCGAAAACGCGAATCTACGAATCGCGATGGCGACGAGAAATTCGAATATCGAGGCCGAAAGCCGCGAGTTTGAAATCCGCTCTCAGCACCGTGAAAAACAAATCGCTGCACGCGAAAAACAAGCGAGCGTTCGAGAGATGCAACTGCGCCAATACGCGAGCACCGTCACGGATCAAAAAACGGAACTGATTCGGCAAACAAAGGTCCTTGCTGAAGAAATCCAGATGGCCGCAAAAATGCATCCGTTGAAAGACTATCTCCAGTTGACCGACTTTGAATTGTCGCGGGCGGAAGTACAATTGAAACTGACGCCGACGATCTCTTCTGACCGGGCTAAACTTGAATCCCACGTGAAGCAGATGGTTGAGCAGCGAGACTTTTTAAGAAGAGTCGTCCAAGAAAGCGAACACAAGTTTGCTGATCAAGCGAACACGATTCTTGAACTAATTCGCAGTCCGAAATTGGCAGCGACTCCTCCTCCACCACCCCGCTTTGCACCGAAAGTCGAGTCGGGTCCTGTAGGATATTCTGCAAATTCCGCACATGCTGATCTTGGGCCCGTCGATAGTCCCGTCTTAGACAACTGACCTCGAGCCGCGTCGAAGATCCTCCGATGAAAGAGTTGGAGGATCTTGTGGCGAAAGCGGTACAAAAAACGACATTCAAAATTGAAGCGTTGCTTTTAGTGGGCTTGATGCTGGGTCTTTTTCTTGGCCCCGGCTGCGCACTTTTTAGAAGTCAACCGGAAGTGAGTGGCCCCGAAAACGCTGGGTTTCACCGAACCGCATCTACAAGTTCCAACCCAGTTCCCTTACCTGTAGAAATCGTCACCGATATTTCGATGATCGCATCTGGTTATGGTACCCAACAAGATGGCGTATGGAAGCCGGTTTATCCGGAAACTGAAAAGCTTCCACCAAGAGCCGCCGGAAATCCTGCTGCACCCGGAAACCAACGATTGGCAGCCGATGGCACTCCGTTGATTGTCGCCGAAGGAACTCCGAAGATCGTGGCCGAAGGAGAGGCGGTAGCAGTTGAGCAACAGCGCGAGGTCTCCGCTGAAGGCGCCGTTTCGATTCGGAGCAGAAGGCGAACTGCTTCGACCGGTAAAACTGAAGACTACACGGTCAAAAATGGCGACACATTGATGAAAATCTCGTTTGCGAAATACGGGAACATTTACCGCTGGCGTGAGATTTATGAATCCAATCAAGCACGCATTTCGAACTTTAACAGCCTCGTCGCCGGAACAGTGCTGACGATTCAAGGTGTTGAGTACGTCGTAATCACGAAAAACGGCGTCCCCTACCTTATTCGGCGCGGCGACACGCTGGGAAAGATTTCGAAAAGCGTTTATGGGGTTAGTGAAAAGTGGCGCTCCATTTGGAAGAATAATCCCGAGCTCATTCAAAACCCGAACAAGATCTACGCCGGCTTTACTTTGTACTACGTGCCAGCTCCAGGAAGCACGAAGGTGACACCGGTCCGTCAGTTTTCAAGCGATTCGAATGTGGACGTTGCAAAGGCCCCTGCTTCCGTACCGCAGTCATCCGCATCGGCTTCAGTGCCAGTTTCAGCGTCGGTCGCAGAGACTAACGCACCATCCGAAGCCGCTCCTTCGGAAGCATTCTCAGGCCCCACACAACCTGCGTCGACGGTGCAGGAATCTAGCCCCGGGGAAAGTCGCTGGGTCCCTAGCGAGCGCTAACAGGTTGTTTTATTGACCTGAATTTGCGAGCCTTAGCTATGGCTCGCAGTTTTGTTTTCGTCGCAATTCTAATTTGCTTTGTTTCCACTGCGAACAGCCAGACTCAAGCGCCATCGCAGGTTCAAGCTTCGGCGCAGACACTGCCAGGGGAACAAGCTGCTGACGGCGCTCCACCAATTACTCGAAAGACTTCGTGGATTGCGCATCTCCTTCGGCGAACGCCCGTCAATTTACGACTGAAGACTCTTGAGTTTTCGGAAACTCAAATTCCAGTTCTGTTGATTGCACGTCCGGGCAATCTCCGGCCCTTGGTCGAGGTCAAAGGCGTCTTTTCCAGGTCGGGCTGGACACTCTTCGCGCAAAACAGTCCGGTCTCTCAGTCGGCCGGAAAAAATGAATTTAAATTCTACGCGTTTCTTAACGGCCGAATCAGCGAAGTTATTTTGACAGCAAAAGGTCCCCAAGGGGAAGTCGAAGAGGAACGGGTCTATTTGTTCGCTCCCGAGGCGCAGGAATTTACGCTTGTTTCGCCTTGGAATGCGGTCGTGATCGGCGCAGGCTTTTCAAGCGTCGACTACACGCAAACAGGCTTCGGAAACTACTTGGCATACACCGGATCAATTTCTGCGCGGTATTCTACCTTTGATGCGCCCACGCAGCTTAGTTACTATGGAAGTTTTGATTTCACTGCACTCACTTTAGCGTCGCAGCCGACACAAAGTAACCCTCAATTTATTGAAGCTCGTTTTGATGCGGCATGGATGCTTCCCTACTCGCAGAATCAAGCGTGGAAGACACAAATCATTGGCGGAGGGATGTATTCGACAATGCTTTCGAACGGAAGCGACATAGGCTTTTCGAATTTGATCGCGCCGGAACTGGGGCTCCGCACTCGCTACGTCATAAGCGGATTTGATGCATTGATTAGCGACTTTCGTTATGTCTTTTTAGGTTCCACTTCCGATTTTTCAGATCGAGGCTATCTTCTGAATCTTACCTTTAGTCGCACGCTACTTAATTCGCATCGTGCGGAACTTGGGCTAACCTACACAAACTACGGATATCAGGCTGGCGACAACGCACGGGTCAGTTTCGGTATTTTAAGCTTAATTCTGGGCTATAGCATATAGCACGAAATCCACAGAAATTTAGCACGAAGCTGCCGGACCCAGCAGTTTTCATCCAGCATTCTCATTCCGAATCACCCGTCGACCCAAAACGATAGATGAGGAGAATAGATGGCCGTGACTGAAAAGTTCTGGGCAAAAGCCGATAGTTATATGGGTTCAAACTATGGGACGTTGGCTGAGGGAAAAATTTAACAAGATCGCAACAACTGCGCTTGTCAGTTTTGGATTCCTTTTTCTTTTAACAGCCTGTCCCAAAGATGTCTCGCTACCTTCCGCGTCTGAGACTTCAGAAAAGTCGCCGCTGTACTCGGGATTTGCCGGTGCTACTGCTGCCACGACGGTCGGGCCGACCAAGGTAAAAATCACGTGGACTCCGGCATCGGATTCAAAAGTTGTCGCCTATAACATTTATGATTCTACTTTGTTTTTTGCACCGAAACTTTTAAAAACTGCTACCGGTAACACGACCGAAGTCACTCTTAGTGGCCTCGAAACCCAAACGCTTTACAAATTTCGAGTTCGAGCCGCCGACAAAGATATGCTAGAGGACGGCAACACCAAAGATCTTTCCGCTGTTCCGTATGCAGGCGTTCTTCCCGCACAAGTTCAAAGCAGTACATCGGCAATTATTCCGTTTTCCGATGCAAGCAACTCTGATGCAGTTCAGATTCTTTGTTCAACGCAGACCAATCCCGTCGAAGAACTGCTATTAGAAATCACCAATGTCATTGGCACGACTCAGGCTACCTTGAATGGACTTAATGCTGGCGCAACATACACGTGCCGAGCAGCTACAAAATTTGGAAGCTTTGTCGATAACAATTCTATCAAAACAACCTTTACTCCGATGGGTACCGCTGCAACGCTAGTCTTTGCGACCCAACCCGGAAGCGCTGCTGCAGGCGCAAATTTGTCGACCCAACCATCCATCCGCGTTCTCGATTCCAATGGGACGCTTGTCAGTGCAGGACCAGATTCGCGCGCAGTGATCACTCTCACTGTTTCAAATAGCTCGCCGACTGTGGGAACGATTCGCGGCACAGCAGCCGTGCAGGCAGTTGGAGGCGTCGCTACATTTTCTGGTTTGAATCTACAGGAAGCTGGAGCGAAAATCTTTACCGCAACCAAAGAAGATACGGCCTCGCAAGCTCAGGGGTCGGCTGCAATAACTCAAGATTCTAACCAATTCACAATTACTCCGGGATCGGTTAGTGCGACGAATTCGACGATCGCAATTTCGCCGGCGGTCCCGCCTGCTTCACCATTAATTGCGAACGGAATCGAATCCTACTCAGTGGTGATTACGTTGAAAGACCAATACGGAAACTCAGTCGCTGGAACCCGGCCTGTGTTTGCCTCCAACATCTCTGGCGATACTTTGACCCAGCCGGCTTTGAATACAAATGTCACCGGAGCAACAACCGGTTCGATCAGTACGACAGTTGCTGATAGCGGACCACCCTACCGTTCGCTCAATATCACGTCCCCTGCCGGGCTAACCGGCGTGGCAGTGGCCGCGCCATTTTCTGCAGGCACTCCGTCCAAACTTGCATTTTCCACGCAGCCTACTAATTCGCCCGCTGGCGCAAATGGAATGGGTGTCATTCGAGTTGCGGTTCAAGACGCAAACGGAAATGTGATCACCACCGGCGCGAACGCCACCGCACCGATCTCGATGGCTATTTCGAACAACGTGAACGGCGCGATTTTAACTGGGACTTCGCCGGTCAACGCCGTCAATGGAGTTGCTGTTTTCACCGGCCTTGGCATTAGCAAAACTGGTACCGGATACAAACTCCTCGCCTCTTCCGGCTCATTTACCGCTGCTTACAGCAATAGTTTTAACATCACCGCCGGGACGCCGAATCGAATTACAATCGCTGGGCCGGTGTCGGTGATCTCGGGAGCGTGCAGCACTGCAATTACTTTCCAATTGCAAGATCTTGGAAACAACCCTGCCAACGCTGTACAAAACACCTCTATCTCGATTTCTGGCCTTGGAAGCGGCCAGCTGTTCACGAGTTCTACTTGTTCTGGCGCTGCAATTTCGGCAACTCAGACTTTCACCGCCGGAACAAACACGAAGACGTACTATTTGAAAGATGTCAAAGGCGAGGGACTCGTCGTCACGGCCTCCGACCCATCGATGGTTTTAACTTCGGGGACGCTGCCATTAAACGTCCTACCAAATAAGATCGCACTTCTCGCAGAATCTTCTCCAGGCGTACCGCTTTCAGTCGTTTCAGGTCGCTGCTCAAGTGCGATATATGTCACGCCCGCCGGCGAAAATGGTGCGGCGGCTCCGCTGTTTGCTCCGACAACTGTCGCTCTTACTGGCGTGGCGGGTACGCAGGCAAATGTCTATTCAGATGCTGCGTGCACAAATTTATTGAGCCCGGGTGCGATCGCTCTTCCTGCAACGAATGGCGGAAGCTTCCCAATTCCCCTTTACTTAAAAGACAATCGGGCAGAGTCATTGTCGCTGACCGTGACGGATCCGAATGGAGTGATGACAACCACCTCTGGCCTTCAGCCAGTTTCGGTAACCGCGTCAGCTATAGGCTTCACCGGTCCCGTGAGTGTGGTGTCTGGACAGTGTTCCTCGGCGTACACGGTTTCACTTCGTGATGCTCAATCTAACCTCGTGGTCGCACCGGCAAATAGAGCTTTAACAATTCGAGGTTTGGAATCGAGCGCCGCTGGAATGTTCTACACATCAGCCTCGTGCACCACTGGCGGAAGCAAAACTGCGATGACCATTCCCCAGGGAAATTCGTCACTCCAAATTTATTTTAAAAACACGGCTGCCGAGAACCTGTCCATCTATCTACAAGACAGTCTTTCGCAAATGAACGATTCGCCGACCATCAACATCGCGATTTCCCCATCGACATTAACAATCACCCCGCCGGTTGCGGGAAATTCAAAAACCACAGTTTGCGCCGGTCCGTTCACCGTCAATACTCGTGACGGTGCTAATAATGTCACTGCTGCACTTTCGCCAATCACCATTGCACTTAGTGGCGCAGGTGTTGGTGGAAACTTCTTTACCTCGAACGCCTGTTCGACGGCTGTGACACAACTGACATTTGCGATCGGCCAAGGGACTAAGACTTTTTATTTCAAGGGTCAGTATCCGCAGGCAGCCTTGACTTTCACCGCAACTGACAACGGATCTGTGCTGACTTCTGGATCGGCGAGCTGGGCGGTTACGGCGGCTCCAGGATTCATTGGAACGGCTGCGGCGATAGAAGACTCCAACGGTAGTCTATTTTGGTTTTCTCAAGGTGAAGTTCCTGTTTCGGCTCGTCAAGATGCTGCACGAAGTGTCTCGGCGCTTCATTTTGACAGCACCTACACTCATCTCTATGTCGTTGATTCAACTTCACACCGGGTTTTGAAGTACGATTACGTGCAGAGAAAATATATCGGGTGGATCGGTGGATTCTGGTCAGGTGCCGGAATTGGACTCAGCGGAAGCACTTTGACCACGCCTAGTTCTGCCGCTTGTGTGTCGATCACACAAAACCAACGCCAATTGCCAGGCTGGTGCAGGGGTGGACTATCGACAGCCAACGGAAATACGACTTTAGGTAACTTCCACTGGCCGCGCGGAATTGCGTCCGACAGCACGTACATCTACGTTAGTAATGACGGTTCCGGAAGCGTCAATCGGTACAACGCGCAAACCGGGGCCTTCGAGGGTTGGATCGGCAGAATTACGACCACACCGACGGGTTCAGGAACCGGCTCAGCAGGTGGTTGCACCTCAGCGAGTCCCGGAACAAATACGCCGGGCTGGTGTATCGGCGGAAACGTCCAGCAGATAAATGGCGTCGGCGATGGTTCGATGATCTATCCGAAGCAGTTGGTTGCGAGCGGTGGCTATTTGTACATCGGTGATTACGGAAAAGTACTTCGCTACAACGCCGGCGACGGAAGCTTTGCCGGTTGGATTGGTATGGTTGGTGGATCGTCTCCGACCGGTGGCGCGGCCGGTTGTACTTCAACACTCACGTCTCAGATCACGCCTGGCTGGTGTCTAGGAGGAACAAGTACGTTGGGAAATCCCCGCACTCAACCCGGATCGATCAGCGACCCGCGCGGGATTCACGTTCTCGGCTCAATTCTCTACGTTGTCGATCCGTCGAACGGCGGAGTCGTGTCGAGATTCGACACGGATACGGGAGCATTTATTGGGCTGATGACTGGTCTCGCTTACAACTGGATCTCGCCCCGAATGGTGACGAGCGATGGAAGTCAGTTGTTCATTGCCGATTGGACTCGCCTCATACAGGTTGATATGTCCGGACTCGTTACTGGTTGGGCTGGGAAAGTCAGCAATAACAATTCGATGAGCGGCACAGGCTGCACTTCGCTCCAACCGAATGACAACACTCCAGGGTTCTGCCTTGGAGGTTCGTCAAAAGCGGGAATGGATGAACGCGCATTCCATAACCTGACCGCGATTGCTTACGACGGAAATGGAAATATTCTGACCGGACAAGGTGACAATTTTCCGGCAATTAAGATTTTCAATGCGGCAACTGGAGTCTACGGAGGTTCTTTAGGTGCACGCAGCGTAAGTCCGTCGGAATGGTCAAACGATCCGGATCTGTTTGCGCAGTATCATGGGTTTGACGATAAATCGATGTACACGCCTGTTGGTTCGTACGTTCATGATGGCCATGCCTATGTGGTGGAATTGCATGCGGCGCGCATCAAGAAAATTGAACTCGCAACAGGAAACTTAAAAGGCTGGCTAGGTGGAATAACAACTGTTCCAACTGGTGGTGATGCCGGTTGTACATCGGCAAACGCGATGGGGCCTTCTCCTGGGTGGTGCTTAGGCGCGTTGTTTAACCCTGAATACATGTGGAATTCCATGATCCCGCAAAACACTGCCGGCATCATGTATCAACCCATGGGAATAACCGGTGACGGAACCCATCTCTACGTCGCCGATAAAGGCCTCGATAGAATTCATAAATTTGTTATCGCAACAGGTGCCTACGTAGGTTGGGTTGGGCGCGCAGGCGGCACAGCTCCGACGGCCGGGGCCGTTGGCTGTATTGGTCTTGCAAACGGTTCGGCAACGCCGGGCTGGTGTGTCGGTGGATCGTCCCAAGTGGGGTCTGACAATGGCCACCTCTACAATCCGCTCGACGTGTTGCACGCTGGTGGACAGATTTACGTTCTCGATTCTTCGAACCATCGAATCTCTCGCTACAACGCGACAACAGGCGCGTTCACCGGCTGGATTGGACGAACAAACACGGCTCCATCCAGCGGATGCACCGTCGGATCGAATGGAAGTTACAACGTTTCAGTCAGCGGCTGGTGTATGGGCGGGACTTCGCAAGAATCAAGTCACAACGATCGCGGTGGTGGCTTTGCTTTTTGGTCGGATGGTCGAGGCGGACTTACTTCGGATGGCACATTCCTTTATATCAGTAACTTCCGAAACATTCGCGTCGACAAGTACTCACTTGCGGGTGTGTGGCAGGGTGCGTTTTCTACACGCCAAGATATTTACACCCGGTCTTTTTCTTCAGATCCGGACACGGTCGCTGCTTGGGGGAACACTGGCTGTAGCTGGCCAATAGGTGTTGTCGTTGGTTCGGACGGATTCTTTTACGGAATGAATTATAATTCATGTAACGCCAACGGAAATGCTTCACTTCTTTGGAAAGTGACAGGCGCGACAGGAATTATGTATGGCTGGAAGGGGGCGATTCAGTCAGGAAACTCGCCTTCTGGCGGCGAAGCTGGCTGTTCCGGTTCAACCAATGTGACACCAGCGTGGTGCCAAGGAGGACGCGGCGAAGCCGGCTATCGTCTTGGGCAATTTTCACAAAACGCTTACCATCTGTCGCAGGATGCAAACTTCCTTTACGTATCCGATGAAAATAGCCACCGGCTGACCCGTATTCCAAAGTAAGTGTGACGAAAGTCTAGCAAAAGTTTGCTATTGAAATCTGGCGTCTCACCCTGAAACGCATTTCGATAACTTCGTCGCCACTCCAGCCCCATTTCGAAACGCCACTTAAAACATCCTTCAAGATTCCGATAAGAAACGAAGAGTTGAACGTTTATGAAGGGTTTAGAAGTTATGAGATTTTCTCAAACAAATTTTATTGTTAGAAAATCCGTCGTCGCGCTGATGTCGATCATCGCGGCTCTGACTCTATCGGCTTGTCCTAAAGATGTTTCACTTCCAACAGACACTGCCTCAACAGGATCGACGCCAGGATATTCAGGATTTACGGGAGCAGTAACTGCTACAACTGCCGGCCCAACAAAAGTCAAGCTCACATGGTCGCCGTCGACGGATCCTAAAGTTGTCGCCTACAACGTTTACGATGCGACTTTGTTCTTCGCTCCCCGCCTGATCAAAACAGTTACAGGCGAGGCGGCGGAGGTCACGCTAAATGGATTAACCACGCAGACCTATTACAAGTTCCGCGTTCGCGCTGCGGACAAAGACATGGTCGAAGATGGAAACACAAACGATCTCCCAGCGGTTCCGTATGCTGGTGTTCTGCCGGCTCAGGTTCAAAGCAGCACCTCTGCCATTGTTCCGTTCACCGACGCGAGTAACGCAGACGCTGTTCAAATTCTCTGTTCGACGGCGACAAATCCCGTTGAAGAAGTAATAGTTGAAGTCACAAACGTTGTTGCGACCACTCAGGCAACTTTGAACGGCCTCAGCGCCGGTGCGACTTACACTTGCCGTGCGGCTACCGTATTTGGTGATTTCGTCGATAACAATACGATCACAACGACGTTCCAACCAATGGGAACTGCGGCCTCGTTGGTCTTCGCGACTCAGCCTGGAAGTGCCGCTGCAGGTGCGAATCTTTCTACTCAACCTTCAATACGTGTTTTAGATGCCAACGGAACGCTTGTCAGCGCCGGACCAGATTCAAGGGCCGTCATTACTTTGACCGTGTCGAACAGCTCGCCAACCGTCGGCACAATCCGCGGGACAGCGGCGGTGCAAGCCGTCGGTGGTGTTGCAACATTCAGCGGACTCAACCTTCAAGAAGCGGGCGCAAAGATCTTCACTGCAACGAAGGAAGATACAGCTTCGCAAGCTCAAGGGTCAGCGGCAATTGCTCGAGATTCAAATCAGTTTACGATTACGCCAGGATCCGTCAGCGCCACAACTTCGACAATTGCGATTACGCCAGCAGTTCCACCAAACGCTGCGCTGATTGCTAACGGGATCGACGCGTACGCAGTGACAATCACTCTGAAAGATATGTACGGAAATGCGGTCAGTGGAACTCGACCAGTGTTTGCGTCCAACATACCGGGCGATACTCTGACTCAAGCGGCAGTGAACACCAATACGATGGGCGAAACATCTGGTTCTATCAGCACGACCGTCGCGGACAGCGTTGCGCCATTTAGATCTCTCAACATCACATCACCAGCCGGATTAACTTCTGTGAGCGTCGCTGCGCCTTTCGTCGCCGGTACGCCTACTAAACTCGCGTTCACGACGCAACCAACGAACTCCCCCGCTGGTAACAACGGCATGGGTGTCGTTCGAGTCACCGTACAAGATGCGAATGGCAACGCGATCACGACGGGAGCCAACGCAACGGCACCAATTTCCATGGCGATTTCAAACAACGTAAACGGTGCTGTTCTGACTGGCACTAGTCCCGTCAACGCAGTTTCAGGTGTTGCCATGTTCAGCAACCTTGGTATCAGCAAAACGGGAACTGGTTACAAGCTTCTTGCGACTTCAGGTTCGTTGACTGCCGCCTACAGCAACAGTTTTAACATAACGGCCGGCACTCCAAATCGCATCGCGGTCAATGGCCCAGCGAGCGTGGTTTCAGGCGCCTGTAGCACGGCCTTGACCTTCCAGCTTCAAGATCTAGGCGGAAACCCCGCAAACGCCGTTCAAAACACATCGATCTCGATTTCTGGTTTGGGAACAGGACAACTGTTTACAAGTTCCACTTGTTCGGGCGCAGCCATTTCGGCCACACAAACTTTCACTGCCGGAACAAACACAAAAACATATTATCTAAAAGACAACAAAGGCGAAGGTCTTACCGTGACCGCGACAGATCCGTCGATGGTCTTGACGACCGGAACTTTGGCCGTCAACGTTTTGCCGAACAAGATTTCGCTCTTAGCGGAAACTTCTCCAGGAGTTCCGCTTTCCGTTGTCGCGGGTCAGTGCTCGACTGCTATGTACGTCACTCCTGCAGGTGAAAACGGCGTAGCAGCACCTCTGTTTGCTGCAACGACAATTGCGCTGACGGGGGTTGCTGGATCGCAAGCTGCAATTTACACAGACGCCGCTTGTACAAACCTGGTGTCAGCTGGAAGTATCAGTCTTCCCGCGACCGTCGGTGGCTCTTTTGCGATCCCTCTTTACATCAAAGATGACAAAGCCGAGGCGCTTTCTTTGACAGTAACAGATCCGAACTCTGTGATGACAACGACATCTGGACTTCAGCCGGTCTCGATTGTCGCTTCGAACATCGGCTTCACCGGCCCGGTAAGTGTTGTCTCGGGTCAGTGTTCATCGGCCTACACGATTTCACTTCGTGATGCTCAAACGAATCTTGTTGTTGCGCCTTCCAATCGAACATTAAATATCCGCGGTTTAGAAGGTAGCGCCACCGCCATGTTCTATACCTCCGCTTCGTGTACAACTGGCGGCAGCAAAACTGTTATGACGGTTCCGCAAGGAAGTTCGTCGCTTCAGCTTTACTTTAAAAATACCGCTGCAGAAAATTTGGCGGTCTTCTTTCAAGATTCCCTTTCACAAATGGCCAACTCGCCTACGATCAACATCGCGATTTCGCCATCAACACTTACCATTGCCGCCCCTGGCGCAGGCAGCGCAAAGACTTCGGTTTGTGCCGGTCCTTTCACTGTCAACACTCGTGACGGTGCGAACAACATCACAGCCGCGCTTTCCCCGATTGCAGTGAATTTATCGGGTGCGGGTACAGGCGGAAAGTTCTTTACTTCCAACACCTGTGCGACAGAAACAACATCGGTAACATTCGGTGTAGGAGAAAGCGCAAAGATTTTCTACTTCCAAGGACAGTACCCACAAGCAGCGCTCACTTTCACCGCGACAGACGTTGCGGCCGTATTGACGGCGGGATCCACAAACTGGATCACGACTGCTGCTCCTGGTTTCATCGGAACAATTGCAACCACCAAAGATGCTAGCGACAATTTGATCTGGTTCACTCAAGGTGAAGTTCCTGTTTCCGCGAAACAAGACGCACCACGCGGGGTCTCGGCACTTCACTTTGATAGTACCTACACAAATCTTTATGTGGTCGATCCGACAGCACATCGCGTTTTAAAGTACGATTATTCTCAACAGCGGTACATCGGTTGGATCGGCGGCTTCCGATCCGGAACTGGAATCGGTGCGACAGGAAGTAATCTTGCAACACCAAGTCCAGCAGCCTGTGTGTCGGTCACGGCATGGCAAACTCCAATGCCAGGCTGGTGCGTCGGTGCACTTTCAGTGGAAAACGCCAACACCACCCGCGGAGCTTTCAATTATCCGCAAGGTATCGCTTCAGATAGTACCTATATTTACGTCACTAACCGGAACAGTTCGACCGTCAACCGTTACAACGCGCAAACCGGAGCATTTGAAGGCTGGGTCGGTCGAATCTCTACCACTCCAACCGGATTCGCTACAGGCGCGTCCTCAAGCTGTACTTCTGCCTCGCCAGGAACAGTCACTCCAGGATGGTGTATTGGCGGAGATCGAGCAGGCGCAGCGAATCTTGGCGACGGCTCTATGGATGCACCTCGCGCGATCGCCGCTGGAAGCGGATACGTCTATGTTGGATCGATAGGGGCAGTGCTGCGCTTCAATGCTGCAGACGGAACCTACGCCGGCTGGGTTGGTATGGTCGGTGGATCTTCACCCACTGGCGGTGCTGCTGGCTGTACTTCGACCTTGAATACACAAATCACGCCGGGATGGTGCACAGGCGGAACAACTGTTACGGCGAATCCTCGAACAAATCCAGGAGCCATCCGGGATCCCTCTGGAATGGTCATTGTCGGCACAACACTTTATGTTTCCGATGATCAAAATGGCGGCGTGATCGGGCGCTACGATCTCGACACGGGCGCCTTCATTGGACTCATGCCAAATTTGGCTTTCAACTGGGTGTCGCCAAGGCACTTATCAACCGACGGCACGCAACTTTTCGTCGCTGATTGGACTAGGCTCATCCAAGTTGACTCAACTGGTCTCGTTACTGGTTGGGTTGGAAAAGTCAGCAACAATAACTCGATGAGCGGAACTGGCTGTACCAGCCTTCAACCGAACGACAATACGCCAGGCTGGTGTTTAGGTGGAACGTCGAAACATGGAATGGACGAACGTGCTTTCCATAACTTGACCGCAGTTGCCTATGACGGATCCGGAAAAGTTGTCACAGGCCAAGGCGGCAACTTCCCTGCTGTGAAGACGTTCAATTCCGCTACTGGTGCTTACGGTGGATCTCTTGGTGCGAAAAGTATTAGTCCGACCCAGTGGTCAAACAATGCGGAAACTTATGCCGAGTTTCATGGCTTCGATGACAATTCAATGTATTCACCGAACGGTTCGTACACGGACGGAACACATATCTACTTTGTCGAATCAAACGCGGCTCGGATCAAGAAAGTAGAGCTGGCAACCGGCCGACTAATCGGATGGCTTGGTGGTATAACAACAGTTCCAACTGGCGGCGACGCAGGCTGTACATCGGCGAATGCCATGGGGCCTTCACCTGGTTGGTGTACCGGTGCCTTGTTCAGCCCGAATTACATGTGGAATGCGCTGATCCCGCAGACCACTTCTGGCATCATGAACTTCCCTACAGGACTTGCCGGAGACGGAACACACCTATACGTCGCGGACAAGAATCTACATCGTATTCACAAGTTCTTGATGTCGACGGGAGCCTACGTCGGCTGGGTTGGTCGCGCAGGCGGAACTGCACCTACCGGTGGTGCTGCCGGTTGTATTGGAATAACAAACACAGCTGCACCTGGTTGGTGTCTTGGCGGAACTTGGTCGGCTGGTAGCGCGAACGGAGAACTCAACGAACCGACCGATGTTGCGGTTGCAGGTGGTCAGCTCTACGTGATGGATTCTCACAATCATCGAATTGCCCGTTTCAACGCGACGACTGGTGCCTTCACTGGATGGATTGGAAGAACGAACTCTGCTCCTTCAAGCGGATGTACTGTCGCTTCGAATGGTAGTTACAATGTTTCCACCAGCGGTTGGTGCATGGGCGGAACCGCCCAAAGTGCTAGCTCGAATGATCGCGGAGGTGGTTTCTACTTCTGGGGTGGAACACGTGGCGGTCTGACTTCTGACGGGACCTTCCTTTACATCGCAAACTTTTATAATATTCGCGTCGATAAATATTCACTTGCCGGTGTATGGCAGGGATCATTCTCGACTCGACAAGATATCTACGTTCGCAGCTGGTCGTCGGACCCAGCAACAGTCGCAAGCTGGGGCGGATCGGGCTGTAGCTATCCGACAGATGTTTATTTTGGTGGCGATGGTTATATTTACGGAACCAACTATAACTCGTGTAACGGCAACGGAACCGCGGGTTCTTTATGGAAAGTGAATGCGACTACCGGGGTTATGTACGGCTGGAAAGGCGCGATCATGGCAGGCAACTCTCCCTCTGGTGGAGAAGCAGGCTGCTCCGGAGCAACCATTTCAACGCCGGCATGGTGTCAGGGCGGACGCGCAGAAACTGGCTACAAACTTGGCCAGTTCTCATCGAACACCTATCAGCTAACTGGTGATGCTCATTTCTTGTATGTGTCGGATCAAGATAACAACCGATTGGTAAGGATACCGAAGTAATCGAAGTTTAGTTAGTGGAATCCTCCAAGGTAGGTCGAGGGGTCGACTTACCTCAACGAGGAGTAGGACGTGTGTTGAGAAGTCATAGGGGTACTTTGAAAATCGCCGCAGCGTTGCTGTTGCCGATTGCCATTTCTGGCTGTCGAGCAGGTGGTGGTGTATCTTCGACTCCCAGCCAAACCCCGATGGTCACTGTCGTCGACATCCCAACAATTGCTCTACCGTCATCAACTCCCCACTATTCAAATACTGATACGTTAACGATTTCCGGAATGTGTATGTCTGGATTTCAAGTCGCACTGTCGGGTGATGCTTCTGAAACGCAAACCTGCGCAAACTCGACCTATTCCTTCAGCGTCTTAAAAGCGCTTGATGGGTTATATTCCTTCCAAATCACACAGTCTGGAGAAACAGGAACTACCTCGGCCGGCGCCCCTCTGGTCTGGGTAAAAAAGACGAGCGTTGCACCCCCAACGATCACGTCCCCGACAGCAACCCCCTTTGCGTCGGCACAATCGACCCTCTCGATTGTTGGAGGCTGTGAAACTGGCGCTACTGTTACCGTTAGCGGCGACAGCGCCGGAAGCTTCATGTGTGCCTCTAGCCTGTTCGCTTTTAGCATTCCAAAGTTGGTGGACGGTGATTATAACTTTGTAATCACGCAAACGGATCGTGCCGGCAACAGCGCGACGTCCAATATACTGTGGCGTAAATACGGAATTACTGTTTCACCGAGCAACCCGTCACTTGTTGTCGCAACCCCGCAAGTGCTCACTATTTCGGGAGGGTCTGGATCCTACACAGTTTCGGTATCCACGAACAATTCTGGCGGATCTTACACATCGGGCACGCGCACATACACGACCGGCACATTGGCCGCTGTAACTGACACTTTGTTAGTGACTGACTCGCTTGGCGCAACTCAATCAATTGCAATTTCAACCGTAGCAGGTGCAGTCGACCACTTGAGCCTGCCTCTCGTTAATGGCGACGCACAAGTAAAGCCAGTAGGCCAAGTCCTCGACGAAATGCTTTCGGTCAAAGTTGTCGACCGTTATGAAAATGGAATTTCAAATTACCAAGTTTATTTTCAGATTGTCGAAGGTGACGGCGAGATCGTTGGAAATCCCGTAAAATCGACGAATGCACAAGGTCTTGCAACCGTTAGCTTACGAACCGGTTTCGCAAATACTAAAAATGAAATTTTCGTTTCGCCGCTCTCTGGGGCATTGCCTGATCTAGCGGCGACAGGTCGATCGGTTCTGACGATGGCGCAAACGACCACCAGTAATGGCAAGGGAACCATGGGTACGACCTTTACCGTGGGCTCTGGACCAACCGCCAATTGGGTTGGAGATCTCAACCAAGATGGCTATCGCGACTTACTAGTTCTTAACTCCAGCGAGCCAAGCATTGGGATCCTGCTTGGTCGCGGCAACGGACTCTTTGGGAACATGTCTCGTATTACCGGAGTTTGCAACAGCCCTAGTGGATTGACCGTCGCAAGTTTGAATTCAACCACCGATGCATTTCTGGATTTAGCTCTTAGCTGTGCCGGCGCTGACGCGATCGTCGTTTACACAGGGCGCGGAGACGGAACCTTTAACACTCCTGCCACCGTCATTTCTACTGCGCCCAACGCGACACTCCCGCTTGCCATTACCAACGGAGATTTCAATCGCGATGGCTACCTCGATCTTGCGATCGCTTCCATTGGCGGGTCTGTCGTCGCAACCTATTCTGGCAACGGTGCTGGGGCGTTTAGCAATGAACGCTTATTCAACGTCGGACTTTCGCCAAACTCGATTACCACCTTAGATATCGACAAGGACAGTTATCTCGACATCGCGGTGACGAACGCTGGAGACAACACGTTGAGCATCCTGAATGGCGACGGCGCAGGGATGTTTGATCCGCAAACTGTTTATGGAACCGGCATCGGCGCGATTTCGATGGGGGTCGCGGACTTTGACAAAAACACTTGGCCAGATTTAGCGGTCGCAATCAACGGCGAAGACACGGTGTCAGTTTTCTTAAACGATGGGACTGGTCTGCTGGATGCTCCCAACGGAAACGTCGTCGGCGTTGGGCCGATCTCACTGTCGATCTTTGACTACGACTCGGACGGCAATGACGACATCGTCACAGCGACCAACGGCGACAACTCACTTAGTATCCTACCCGGTCTAGGCAACGGAGCCTTTGGCGGAGCGATCACACAACTGACAGTCATCAATCCAGCCTTCGTTTCTGTCGCGGATTCAAATGGCGACAACATCAAAGATCTCTTTGTTTCGGGCGATGGGAAGGTCGAGATGATTCCAGTATTTTCCGCTGGCAAAATAGGAATGCTAGCGGACGTTGGCGCGACTCCCGCGGACGCGATTTTGGCGCACTTCGATTCAGATGTTTATTTGGATATGGCCGTTGCCAACAATGGATCGAACACAATCACGACCTTTACTGGTGACGGAAAAGGTAGCTTCACTTTTAAAGAGACACTCGCAACTGGACTGTCTCCGGTCGCACTCAAAAAAGCTGACTTCAACCATGACGGTTATGCAGATCTGGTCGTTGCTAACAATAGTTCTTCCAGCGTTCGAGTTTACCGAGGTAAATCCGACGGAACTTTTGAACCTCATGCCGACTTCACAACTGGTTCGGGTCCAACGGGAATTGCAATTCAAGATTATAATCACGATGGACATGACGATTTGGCGGTATCTGCATCAAACGCCAACAAAGTGAGCATTCTGCTAGGCGTGGGCGATGGAACTTTCGGATCAAAGGTCGATTACTCAACGGGATCATCACCTGCCGGTGTTACATCGATCGATCTCGATGGAGACATGGCTCTTGACCTGATCACCGCCAATAACTCTAGCAATGACGTAAGCGTTCTCATCGGCAATGGCGACGGCACCTTCAGGAGCAACCTTGAATACGTGGCAGGTAATGGACCTGCATCAATTGTTTCGGCGGACTTTAACAACGACGGCAACGGCGATGTTGCGGTGCTCAACTCCACGGATGCAACGGTAAGCGTTCTTCGCGGTGTGGGCGATGGGTCCCTGACTGTAAACAGTGATTTTTCCGCAGGGCTAACGCCGGTCGGACTTATCACTGGCGACTTCAATGGTGACACGCGAATCGACCTTGCCACTGGAAATGGTTCGAGTTTTGGATTTACGACTCTTAACGGCGCCGGCAACGGTCAGTTCAACGTCACCAATTCTTTCACAACGGATTACCCCGTGAACGGAATCGGGCTAGGAGATGTGAACGGCGATTTCACTTTAGACTTTATAATTCTTGATTCAGGTAACTCAAAGGCACGTACGTGGTTGGGACAATAGGGCAAAAAGAACTTCTGTCTCTGATAAAACGTGCGATCTGCGCGGCGGCGCTGCTTACTTCATTGCCAGGTTGCCTCGGCGGTGGTGGTGGTGGCTCCACTCAGCAAACCAGCTTAGGAAGTGTTGAGTTTATTGGAATCAGCGTTCAAATCTATGATGCTCTCACAGTTGAAATGCTTATTCAGGGTCGATTGCGACTTGCGGGCGCGACTGATCTCAATCAGATTTCAATTTATACAGATTCCAACTGTCTCATCGAAAAAGTGGGCGAAGGTATACATCAAGACTTTTTCGGAGCAGGAATTTCGGTTTCAATACCAAGCACTTCGGTTACTGATCTTTACGTGTTGACGAACACTGAAGACGAATGTTTTTTCTTGCACGAATACGTTCCGCGGTTTGATGCTCCGCCCGGTCCAACTTTTAGTTCTTTTAGCCCAGTCTCACCTTCTCGTCTTACCTTCCAACCCTACATCTCTGGAAATGCGTCGACCACCACGGCGACCGTGAAATTCTTCAGCAACAGCCTCTGCACCTCTCAGGTAGGAACCGGCAGCGTTCAACAATTTCGCACGACTGGGATTCAATTAAGTTTGACTGCTGATTCCGATAATCAAGTTTACGCGACCGCCACTGACGCCTTTGGGAAAACGTCTGACTGCACACTCATGGCGAGTTTCCTCCACGATTCCACTGGTCCCGAGGTGCCGGTCTATACCGCGGCCGTTCCAGTTTCTCCGTCCGGTGCATCAACGACCCCACTCATCATCGGGACCGTCGATATAGACTCGCAGCTAGTATCCATCTACACGGATGCGGCCTGCACGGTACTCAGCGGCTCTGGGACCTCGGCAGACTTTCGAACGACGGGAATTCAAGTGACGGCGGCGCAAAACTCTTCGACGTCTTACTACGGAACTTCCACCGATCAGAATATGGTTGTGTCGGACTGTGCCTTCATGACGATTTATACCCATGACTCTGTCGCACCCACAGCGCCAACTTTATCGAGCACCGATCCTACTTCACCCACGAGAACAACTCTTGTACCGAAAATTCGCGGGACCGTGTCTGCGGATGCCCAACTAGTTCGTCTCTTCAACAACTCGACATGCACAACGATGTCCGGGGCGGGCACCAAGCTCACTTTTGAAGGAGCTGGAATTCCGACTGCGATATTACCAAACGAAAGTACGAACATTTATGCACAAGCGTTTGACGCCGCTGGAAACAGCAGTGCGTGCACATTAATGACATCTTTTGTGCACGACACAATTGCTCCAGACCCGCCGGTTTTCGCAATGTCCACCCCCGCTTCCCCGAACAATCAATCGGTGACGCCACGTATTTCCGGAACCACTGATATTTCCGCAATAGATGTGAAAATCTATAATGACGATACCTGTTTGAATTTGATTGGGAGCGGAACTGTCGACGCCTTCGATGCGCCCGGAGTTCAAGTCACTGTAACCGGAAACACGACGACAACTTTGTACGGAACTTCCGCCGATGTGGCCGGTAACATTTCTCTTTGCTCGGCACTTTCGAACTACTCTCATTCGACGACTCCGGCTCCAGCGCCTGCTTTTTTTATCGCATCGCCAGTTTCACCGACTCGTGTCACGAATCGACCCTATATTGTTGGGACAGCTGCCAACACCGTCACGCGAGTCACCCTTTACGGCGATGCAGCTTGCACGGGCTCGCTCGGGACGGCATCTCGATCATTATTTGTTACTTCGGGTATTCAAGCGACTGTAGCCTTGAATGCGCAAACAGGACTCTATGCGATTTCCGAAGACATTTACGGCAACGTCTCGGGATGCACATTTATGACAAACTACATTCACAACACGGTGCCGCCGTTAGATCCGATATTCACATCCGTGACACCACTTTCCCCAAACAACTCGTCGACATCGCCGGTCATTGTCGGCTCATTGACATTTGATCCAGGAAACATTTTGCAACCGAACGAAGTATCGCTATACGACGGTTTCCTCTGCCTAAATAGAATTGGCACTGGCACACCGACGGCTTTCCAAACAACCGGCTTGATCGCCTCTGCACCGGCGAACACCGCAACCAGTATTTATGCAAAAGTGTTTGATGCCGCAGGCAACACCACGGCGTGTACGTTTCTTACCGACTATGTACACGACGCACTCGTGCCGGGAAGGCCACTTCTTGGAGGCGCGACACCTGGGACGCCATCTTACACTGCGGACGTCATACTTGCAGGAAACGTCGGCGCCACAACTGATTTCCTTCCGCCGACAAATCTCGTTATTTACTCCGACTCGGCTTGCGCTACTCAGATGAAGGCCGATCCAGTCACGTTATTTACAAGTGGGACTTACCCTCTCGCAGTACCGAAGAATACAACTACTTCTTTGTATGGCGCGATCTTCAATGAGGTTGGTACTGCTTCACCCTGTACTCTGTTAGTGAACTATCGGCATTCCGACCTGGGCCCAGCGTCCTTGATGGCTAGTCAAGGTGCCGATGGGTCTGTGGCACTGAACTGGTCGCCGGACAACACTGCAAGCCCAATCCCTACTTACGAAATTCGGCGAGCACTGCAAAGTGGCGGTCCCTACACCACGGTTTCCGAAGGAGTGAATGGTGCTACCTTCACGGACTTCAACGTCAGTAACGGACAAACTTACTATTACGTTGTTGCCGCACGCAACATCACTGGTGTTTCGAAGAATTCAACCGAAGTCGCGCACACCGTCAGTGTCTCCGTTCCAGCGGGGATCATTGGTTTGTCCGCGGCACCTGGGCCTGCGCGGGTGACATTGAACTGGGTGGGCACCAGTGAGAATATGACCTACACCCTTCGCCGCTCAACCAATCGCGGCGGACCGTACACGCAAATAGCTGCTGGCCTCACCTCAGCAACCTATAATGATACTTCAGTCACAAATGGAACGAGCTATTACTACGTCGTAACCGGAAAAAACCCTGCGGGCGTAAGTTCCGATTCCAACGAGGCGCAAGCGACTCCAATAGGAATTCCGACGGCACCAACAAATCTTGCACTCACTCAGCTTCGCAGCAGTACGGCCTGCGGGGGAGCTCCAGGAGTCTTGCTAGCGTGGACTCCACCGCCTTACTTCAGCAATTTCAGTGTTTACCGTGGAACGAGTTCCGCAGGCGGCACACCGATTTTCTCGACGACCTCGACGTCATGGGTGGATTGTAATCCAGTTAATAACATCGGTGGCGGTGGACAGGTCGACTACAACTACTACTCGATTGTCGCTAACTGGGGACCATTGCAGTCCGGTGAATCAAACAAAGTCGTCTTCGCAAATGACAGTGCAGGGACCATTCGCGTCGATCCAGGAAATGGTTTGATCAATGTGACATGGACCGCGGTGAACTTCGCCGTACGATATCATATCTATCGTTCGACGGTTTCAGATGGTCCTTACACGCTCCTCGACAACACGATAACGTCTACAAGCTACATTGATTCGTCTGTGGTAAACGGGCAAGCTTACTTCTACGTGCTCTATGCGGAATATCCAAATGACGTTGCACTCAGCTGGCGCACGGATGAACAGGGCGGAATCCCCGGAGCGATCCCTGGAAATCCTTCGAATCTCACCTTGGCAGTGAATTCCAGTCGACAGCCGATTTTAACTTGGACGGCGCCAGAGGCTTTCAACTTCTTCCGAATTTATCGAAGCGCGAATGCAGGCGGGCCATATTTTTTAAGTGGTACGTCTAACTCAACCTCCTACCTCGATTCCTCCCCTAGCATAGGAATGAATTTCTACCGCGTGGTGCGTGTCTGGGGCACTTCCGAATCCAGCCCTAGCAACACTGTTCAACTGCGCTATGGATACCCGATCACGGTCTCAAGCACACAAACTGAGACTCAGATTGATGTCTCCTGGTCTGTGGTTGCCGGCGCGCTCGAGTACGATGTTTTCCGTTCGAATTTTTCTGGAGGTCCGTACTCACTGATCGCGACCACTGCAACGACCAGCCACGCCGATCTCACGCCGGTCATTGACGAAGGTTACTTCTACGTTGTTCAAGCGAAATTTTCCGATCTAACCGCAGGGCAACTTTCCAACGAAGTTTCTGGCACACTTGCGAACTCAACTATTCCAAATGCACTGACCGTACTCGGTACGACCCAATCAAGCGTGAACTTAAATTGGCCCAAATACAGCGGAGCAACCAGCTACAAAATTTATCGTGCGACAAATTCCGGCGGACCCTATTCACTTGTCGCTCAGCAAAGCGCGATTGGCCTCAATGTGACGGCACTTTCCGGCCTTAATGAGCACTTTTTCAGATACTCGTTTGTCCGCGGCGGCATCGAGTCTGCCGCTTCAAATCCAATCTCAGCTTACACCTATGCTCCACCTTCCGCTCCAGTCGCCACGCCAGGAAACAACTCAATCTCGCTGTCG
This sequence comes from Deltaproteobacteria bacterium, assembly GCA_017302795.1. Lineage (GTDB taxonomy): Bacteria > Bdellovibrionota > Bdellovibrionia > Bdellovibrionales > JAMPXM01. The sequence continues at coordinate 80,716 of JAFLCB010000005.1, forward strand.
TGGGGAATAATTGGCGGCGCCACTTCTTACAGCGTCGAACGCTCAACTGATTCGGTTGGCTTCTCGTCTTTGATCACGGGACTTGGGTCGCCAGCTTACACCGACAACACGGCGGTAAATGCCACGCTTTATTTCTACCGGGTCACCGCGGTGTTCCCGACAGAATCAAAAACTTCAGGAATCAGCACCGGCGTGACACCGGGTCTTGTTCCACGTGCGCCTAGCGGATTGGTTGTTACAAAAAATTTGACCGGAACCGATATCGAACTTAGCTGGGGTGCGTCTGCCGGAGTGTCGCTTTATCGAATTTACCAAGCCACGTCGAGCGGCGGCCCGTATACACAGGTTTCCCAAACATCGTCAGCGATTCAAAATCCAGTCGTCGGTTTAACAGCGGAGACGAAATATTTCTACGTCGTGCGCGCTTTCACGGGAAGTCTCCAATCGTCGGATTCCAACGAAGTTTCTGTTATTCCTTTGCTCCAACCGAACGCACCTGTAGCGATTGTTAACGGTGTCGGTATCGATGTGACGTGGGGGGCGGTCGCAGGTGCGGCGACCTATGAGATTCAAAGATCTTCGGATGGCGCCACTTTCACCACAATCGTAAGCGGCTTAGGCACTACAAGCTACACCGACATGACTGGTTCGATCGGCTCGACATATTCGTATCGCTATGTTCCTCAAGACGCTTCCGGAACTTCCTTCGCAACCTCTTTGGCGAGTGTCGGCGTTTCGCTTGGCTTGGCACCAGAAATTCCCAGAAACTTAATCGGTTTTGCGACGAGCAATTCCTCGATTCGCTTAGACTGGATTCAAACTCCTAACTCTGTGGCCTACATACTCTCGCGGTCTGCCGTTTCTGGCGGGCCGTATGTTTCAGTGACATCAACGACCGCTACGACCTATGTAGATTCAGGGCTCACCCCTGGAACCGTGTACTACTACACCGTCACGGCACAAGATCAGTCCGGCAACCTTTCTTCTGCTTCGAATGAAGTCGGTATTTCGCTTGCTGCAGTTCCAACCGGGCTCACCGCGACGGCAGTTCCAAACTACCAACAACTGTCGTGGAATCTGGTCGCTTCGGCAACTGGATATTCCGTGTTCCGATCTACAGCTGCCGGCGGCCCCTATGGAAAGATCGCTACCGGTGTAGCGGCAACTAGCTATCAAGACGCAGATATCAAGGACAGCGTGCTTTACTACTATGTTGTTGCGGCCGAATTCCCTACAGCTCTGTCGGTTTTTTCCAATGAGGCAAGCGCAACGGCAATTCGCCGTATGAACATTCAAGTACCCGTCGAACTAGTCGATCAAAGCTTGTCGTCGGCAGATGTTCCGACAACCTTTGAACGCACTTTAACCACTTTAGACACTAGCCATTATGACGGAACAGTTGTGTACGAGTTCGAAATCGTCGCAACCAACCAAGACACTTTCAGCCGTAACATCGAACTCGTAAATGCGAGTGGGGCCGTGGTGGCGACAATCATTGTACCTAGCGCGACGACAGATCGAACTCGATTGCGATCGGTGTTCACTCCGACGGCGGGGCCAAACCGATATCGAGTCCGCGTTGCAGGAACGACGTCTTCAGGTTTATTAGAGGTCGCCACGGGCCGAATTTTGATTACTCAAACTGCGGCAAGTAAAACCGCCATCTATGTACCACTGTTAAGTTCGGCAGCCGGGGCATACATTGGCGACGAATCAGGACCCGTAAGCCTCACGACTGCAACTACTTACCAGCCGTTGATGCATGCGAATATCTATAGACGTCAGGCAGCCAAGTACGCCCAATTAATTTCACAGAACCCCTGGCTCCTAGAAACACTCGTCAGCGCCTCTGGTACAGCGGTCGGAGCAGTTGCACTCTACAATACGAACTTGGCGGCTCATGTCGACGATACGGAATCCATTTTTGCTGGTACCGGCGTTCAGATGTCGCTTGCGCCGTTTCAAGAAGGGGTTACCGGCTTCAGCAGTTCCAATGAGAATCACGAATTCCAAGTTTCGATTCGCTGCCTCGACAACTGTGATGATGGGCAGGTTCGAATTTATAAGGCGGGACTATGGGTGCGGTTAGAAAATCTCGACAAAGCGCAGGTCATCTTCCGAACTAGCTTGGGTGCGACACCGCCAGGATCAACCAACTATGACCATCAAAGAACGCTGATCAATCTCAGCTTGTTTTCAAATCCTGTTGCTTATTTTCAGGCCACAGCTACGATTCTCGCCGGAATGGATACCGGGTCGATTTTCCTCAATACAAATGGCGCAAACGATTCAGGCCTCACGGGACTTTTACCAGTGGTAAACTCGACGCTGTCTGTGACTTCAAACACAAAGTCTTTGTTGCGATCGCCAGCGATCACTCTGAACTCGGGACACCGATTCGTCCCGACCGCCGATCCAACAATCTCAATGCTGATGATGACAGACAGCGCGATCGTGATCGACGTCAGCTATTAAAATATTCAGGCTCTTCAAAAAAAATCAGCTAGAAGTTCATAAACAGCCCGCAACCGAGCGAATACTCTGACAGGCTTGACGCCAAGGTGGGCGATTGAAAAATCGTTGTCGAGTAAAGAAATTCGGGTCGTATCCCAATACCTGGAGCCAGTGGATAGTCTGCGCCCAACCGCAACCCAAAGTACAAACCTGATCCCTCGATGTTTGGAACCAAATCGTTGTCGCGCCGAATGCTCGCCATCGCTGCGCCGATACCTACACCGGCGTAAGGCGTAAATCGTCGGATTAAAAGCAACGCCTCAGTCCCTTCCGATTCAGCTACCGAGGCGGCGGGACCCCAAAAATAGTAGCGCCCGGTCAGACCGGTGAAAGAAGAACCCATCGAAAACGGAGCGAAGTTAACACCGCGAGTGTGTTCCAAACCCAGACTAAAGTAATCGGACATCAGCCGGTCAGCGAAAAATGAAATCACCGCAGGCCCTTCGCTGCGTTCAACGATTGTCAGCTGCTCATTGACGGTCGCAACTTGTGTGACGCCCGATCCACCGAATCCAACTGATCCGCCGACCCGGTAGCGCCGAGAGTTCGAGCTTTGTGCGTCAAAGGAAAATAGAAAAACCAGAAGCGCCATCAACACTGAAGTTCCGCATTGAAACTGCTTCTGGTTTCTAGACAGGCCGTTTAACTTACGCAGCCTTTTTGCCAACATTCGCGTTGCCCCCAGCCTCAAGGCTACCATCGCCTTTTGCCGCTGGGAAGATTTCTTCCAAGACCAGTGCCTTTGACAAGACAAGGGTTCGAAGCCGCTTCGTCAAAGCTTCAATCCAAATACCTTTTTCTTTCGCCGAAAGTCGATCTGGTTTTGCAAATTCATCACTTACCATGGCGACCGTCATCTTTGGCGCGAGATTCAAGACGCGCTCTTTGACATCCGGGCGCACTCGACAAAGGGCCAAGATTTCGTCGGTCGTCGCCTGGGACAAGAGAATCGAAAGAGGCTCATCTTCCCATTCGGAAATAAAGGCCAGCGACGGTGTCGAGCGGCGGAACTCTTCGGCCGCTGGACCTTGCATCCCCGCAAGTAAAACAAGTTCTTCTGCGGGAGTCAGTGCCTCGACCAATTTGTTCAAAGTCATTTCGAGTGGGATCACATCTTCACGACTTTGCGGCTTGAATCGCGCCATCAAGCCTTGATCCAATTGCGAAAGTTCCTTAGTTGGGATTTCACTCATTCCGGCCGCCGCGATTAACAACTCTCTTTTCGCTTCAAGTGACATCGTACCCATAAATTTGGCACGCAGGTCTGGCGGCATGAAAAGCGAAACCACCGTGCGCATCTTCGGGTTCTGCTCCATCAAGACTTGGCTTACCATACCGACGTTGAAGCCGCCGAGGTACCCGAACGGTTGTTCGAGGGCTGCGGGACCAAGATTCATCACAGTCAATAAGTCCCAGTAGGACTTTTGTAATGCGTCTCGCTTCTCTGTTATCTCAACGCCAGACATTTTGGTGAAAGCGCGCGTGACGTCAGATACAGCATCGACAGGAATGGGCAATTTTCCTAGCTCCTTGCCTACAACTTCTGACAGAACGGCAACTTTCGCCCAGCCTAGGTCGCCCGTCTGACACCACGATCGCAACACGGCTTCCAAATGTTCCGAAATTTTCGGAAGGATTTCTAAAACACGAATCTTTAAGCTTTCTACTTCAGCAGTTGCCGCCGCGCGATCACGAGCGAGCTTTTCGTCAGCAAGACGCTGCTTTTCTTCTTCGCTGAGACCAGCTGCAACAGCGGCGGCGGGCGAATTAGCAGGTTGTGAGGCTGAAGAAGTATTTGCGGTTTCTGTGCCACCTGCAACGGTCGACTTTCGTGGCGTCAGTATTCCCCATAGCAAAACGCCTAGAATAATTGCAGTGGCAAGTGCCAATTGACCAGCCAACGATTGAAACTGGCTCAAAAGGTCCCAAGTAGTTTTTGGCGGTGCAATTTCTTGAGCCTTGGGAAGCGGCATCTTGATAACAGTCACAAGTCCCTTGCCGACTTTTCCGAATTCCGAGTTAAGCCGATCTTTCAACCACTTTTCGACCTCTGCTTTTACCTCGGGAGCAAGCGCTTCGCTCAAACCAACGTTGACTGCGACAGTTTTGATTTTGAATCCCTCTAAGAATGCCATCGCCACCTGACGCTCTTCGCCTGGTGGGGAATAGCTTTTCAGAAGCGCTTCTGGATCCAGCATGCCTAACGCGAGATCGGAAATTGGCTCCATCTCTCCTGAAGTCGGTGGAACAAGTGGGTTGTTGACCTTTTTAGGCACGGCCTGAAGATCAAGTTCCGCACTTATTGAAAACGTCGTCTTGTCGATCTTTGTCGCGAGTGTCTGCGTGAATCTTCGAGCCAAAAGGTCCTCGAGAAGTGCTTTTGCGCTCAACGCGTCGGGGGCCAAGGCTGTCGAAGAGACCGCGCCCGCTAGAAGAGGTGTTATCAACGACACAATGACAGCCATGGCTGCCAACGATCGAAGAACTTTTAGTTTTTGAATCCCACTTCGTAATTTCATCCTTGAAACCCTCAAATCCTAATACCTAGGGACCTCGGCCAGCTGGTGAAGTCACTGCTGCTGGATCTCTTCCACTCTGCATTGCCTTCACCTTTGCAACCATCTTCACGGCATCTTCCATCTGTGGATCGGCCGCAAGAGCTTGCTCGTAGAACTTTAAACTTTCAGAAAAGTTCTTTTGCGCAAAGTAAATCGAAGCTTTCATTGAAAGCGCTCGCGCGAAGCCTGGAAAGTCGGCAAGAATTTTGTCGACTTCAATCAGCGCTCGCTCATATTGCGTGGACAGCGCAAACTTTTGCGCCAAGAACAGCCGATCGATAACAGATTTCGCGAACCGCTCTTCCTTTGGCGTCGCCCCCTGCTTGAGTGGCACTGTCAGTTCGGTCACTAGTGTGCCGAATTGGGCAGCAGGCAGAAGAAATGTCTGCGTGACGTGCCCGGACTTTTCCACACCAACCGTAATGAACTCCCCTGAAACCATGTCTTCACCCATTTTCTCACGGATGTCTGACATCGGCATTTCCAGCGGAGTTTTCCCTACGAGCTTCTTATCGCCTGTTTTTGGATTAACGAAAAAGACGTCAGCCTCAATGGGTTCGCTCTGCACCTTAAAAAGGTGTGTGCATCCGCTTAGACTGACGACCATTCCGATCCATAGAATGAGTGTTTTCATCTGAGTCATTTATCGACCTAGTTCGAGACATTCTTGAGACCTAATATTTATTACGACTTTGGTCGTGCTGGGCCTGCCCAAGCCTTGCGACTTCGCACTACAATTCAAGGCAATGTCCATCCAACAGTCGAGGTTTGCAAAATGCGTCTGCACTTCTTAATTTTTTTTACTGCGGCCACTTTTCTTGTTTCAGCTGGATGTCAACGACAACCAGATCTCGCGGACGCGAATAATCAAACGAGCTACGCCCTTGGCCAGCAAGTTGGCGCAACCTTGGTTCGCCAAGAAATCAAGATCGACGAACCTTCATTTCTACTCGGGCTTCGCGATGCACTTTCCAAAACCCCTTCGAAACTAGACGACAAAACAATCGCCGAAGCTTCAATGCGCGCTCAACAGCAAGCTATGAAAAAACAAGCCGAGCTTCAGGCGAAAGCGGGAGAGTTTCTTACGGCCAGCGAAGCCTATTTGGCCGAGAACAAAAAGAAGTCAGAAGTGAAGACGACGGCATCAGGACTCCAGTACGAAATCGTAACGATGGGAAAAGGCGCAAAGCCGAAAGACGACCAAATGGTCGAAGTCCATTACGTAGGTAAGCTTGTCGACGGTACCGTCTTTGACTCATCCATCGAGCGGAAACGGACCGCGACCTTTAATATCAACCAAGTAGTGCCCGGATGGACGGAAGCGCTAAAGCTTATGCCCACCGGTTCAAAGTGGATCGTGACGATTCCGCCTGGACTTGGCTACGGCGCCCCTGGTGCGCCGCCACGTATTCCACCAAATAGTGTCCTCATTTTCGAAATCGAGTTGATCTCGGTGTCGAACGCGCCGACGCCTCCCAAGAATCCTTGACCGTCGCTAGCTAGCCGCCGGATAAACGGCGGATGGCTAGCGCAAACCACGATTTAAAAGCTGAGATCAAAGAACTTCAAACAAAGCACGATGCTTTGATTTTGGCGCATTACTATGAAGATGGCGCAATTCAAGACATCGCCGATCACGTCGGAGACTCACTGGCGCTTGCTCAGTGGGGTCAACGGGCGAAAAACCCTGTGGTTCTTATGGCCGGTGTGGTGTTCATGGGCGAAAGTGTTAAACTTTTGTCGCCCGAGAAACGCGTTCTTGTTCCTGATCTAAAAGCTGGTTGTTCACTTGTAGATCATTCTCCCTACGGAAAGTATCTCAACTGGCGACTTCAGCATCGCGACGCAATCTGCCTTACCTATGTAAATTCGAGCGCCGAAGTGAAGGCGATCACCGATGTCTGTGTCACGTCTTCGAATGCGGAAAAAATTGTCGCTGCGATTCCGAAAGATCGAAAAATTCTTTTTGGACCCGATCGAAATCTCGGACGTTACCTGGCAAAAAAATTGAATCGCGAAATGACTATCTGGCCGGGCTCGTGCGAAGTTCATGTGCTGTTTTCAGCAAGACGCCTGCAGGAGCTAAAGTTAAAACATCCCGAAGCGCTCGTCATTGCTCATCCAGAATGTGATGACGCCATCCTCGCTCAGTCGGATGTTATTGGATCGACCTCTCGGTTACTAGAAGAAGTTCGCGGCAATCACAATCGCAAATCGTTTATTGTCGCTACCGAACACGGCATTCTTCATCAGATGCATCTAGCTCGGCCAGAGGCGGAACTAATTCAAGCTCCGGCCGAAGGGTCTTGTGCCTGCAATGAATGCCCCTATATGAAGCTCAACACCCTCGAAAAAATCCGCGACGCTTTAAAAAATCTAAGCCCAGAAGTGAATGTACGAAAAGACGTTCAAGAACTTGCGCGAGTCAGCCTCGATCGCATGATGGCGCTGACAGATGGAAAGTCGACCGACTGGCCGGCCGAGTTCAAAGATCCAAAACTCCTCGGCTTTGCATGAGCGACTTTCGTTTTTTGAGCAATATAGTGGAAATCGAAATGGCCCGTGCACTGAATCTTGCGGGTCTTCATTGCGAGCTTTCTGAACTTTTTGCTTCAGAGGCGCCCGACCATCGCGACAAAATTCGCCATGCACTTAAACGATCGATTTCTTCCAGTTCCGCAGGCAATTCCATTGATAACCTTGATTCATTGCTGGATGTGAAAATGCTTCCGCGGCTTCCGCACCAAGCAGTCAGTATTTCCCATTGCCCGTCTCTAGGTGGATTCGTTCACTTGGCCAAAAATAAAAGCTTCCTAGCGATAGGATTCGACATCGAAATTGCTAACCGCGTTTCAGTCGCGGTCGCACGAAAGGTTTTACCGCACTCATCAGAGTTATTCCTCCGCACACTTGTTGACGTTGAAAGTGAAGACCAGGCAGAAGACCGAGCAGAAGTCCCAGCAATTGCGGCATGTATATGGGCAGCGAAAGAATCGGCAATTAAAAGTATCGGGAACGCGCTAGCAAATTCATTAGTCGATCAACAGATATTTTACGGCAATCTTGCGCTTACTGAATTTGCTTCAGCGGGTGATCGCACGTGTTTCCACTTTCGCGCTGGCCTCACGGATAGTGTCACTTCGATGGGCGCCGAAAGAGGAATCGAAGCGCGCGGAATTGTGCAGAAAAATGATCAATGGATCCTAGCCTTGGCTATCAGTTATTCACTTCCCGCGGGGCTTGAGCAATAAATCAACACCGCAAAATCCATCTCGTAAATATTTGAAATTACAATAGAAAGCGCTGCAAATTCCCACTCTGATACGGCCCGTTTCCAGGACCGTAAGACTTCTCTCAACTTAGGTCTTGGCAAGACCGAAAAGTCTTATGAAGGACTTTAGTGAAAGGTGGCTGAAATGTCAGACAGAAAACCGAGTACTCCAAGAACCAATCGAGCCATCCGAGAATCTCTCGAGCCACTGCCAATACGGGGGCTGACATCGATCGACCACATGACGTTGTTGGCGAGGAAAGGGTTCTTGGTTGAAGCCTCGACGACTGGATTCTTGATTGAAGTCGAGCGACGCGACTTAGCGCCAAAAACATTTCGAGATTCTCTGTCGCTGAAAGAGCTCGAAGGCGACAAAGTCTATTTAATGATAGATGCGATGAATCTGGAAGTTGGCGGAGTCATTACAAGAACCCATCGTGTTACAAAAGATCGCTGGCAAATCGCCGTCGACTTCCGAGAAGATGCTCCGGAATATTGGCGCGAATGCTTGCTGGAATTGCTACCTAAACCAGGCGGGTTTTAAAGTTCGACGAACCCTGGCAATGTATGTTCCTTCATTAGCACCAGCGAATAGTGGGCCGGCAAAAACCAACTCATCGCTTCTGCGATATCCGGATGCTCCTGCTCTGGTGGGTTTCCCAAAGAATCCAACGATACAGCTAAATCCCAAGTCTTTTGATCTTCGCTCACCATCAATACTTTTGGAGTATCAACTTTTTGCTGTTTTAAGAACTCACGCAGGATGAATCTGACCTCTTTTGGTAAATACGATTCACTTGGCGGGCCGGCATAAACCTGTTGGCCATTTTGCAGTTCCACTGGGCCAGATCGAACATTTGAAGCAGACGTGAAAAACTCTCCGCGTTCACGAAAGTTCCAAACCATTCCATAACTCAAAACGTAATCTGGGATCGGCTTTTCAGGGTTAATCACCATTCCAACGCCCTGGCTGACTAACCATCGGATCAAATTCGAAAGCGGCTCTTCACCATCCGTCGCTACTAGCAAATAGGGCCAACCATCCGGCCCAGCAACCGGCGTCTCACTCACGATTCGAAAGCGTGCCGTGGGCAGCGCCTTTAGAAATGCAGCCTCCCAGGCTTCATCGCGGCTAGATACGTTTGTGGCCAATAAGTCCTTTAAATTTTCTGCAGTTTGATCATCGCCCATGGCGCGCCAAGCTAGAGCTGGCCTCCCGTCGAAGCAAGCTCGAAATTGTCAGCAGATTCTGTCATTAACTGTCGCGGCGGTGCTTCATAAAAAAACGGATTCGACATTCAAGCCGGGCTTGAGTGAGACTCGTTTTTACATTTTTTCAGAGGGGAACAAAGTTGAAACTAGGCGCAACCACCATTGCCATGTCTAAAGCTTCAAAATCGGTCAGCATGATCGCGATCGGTGCGGTTTTTTTATTGATCGCAGCTTCATGCACTCGACACAAAGAGCTCGACTCCGCTGCACCGGTCGTTTCTCTCTTAGAGAGCGCCGCGCTCACAAAGTCTGAAATCGCACCGGCCGTATCTCTTAGCCAAGCAAAGATCTCGCGCCTCAAAAAGGCCCGACTCGCCAGGGTGCCGTCCGATCATCGCAAGTCTGCACTTGCCGCGTTTAGCTCCGAAACAAGTCCAGTAATTTCTAGCACTGTCGTTTTCGAAAAAGCCGCCATCTTAGATCGAGTTTTTCTTTATGGATCTGATCTTCAATATTCCTCTATCGGCGAAGAAGACGGCATGATGCTTCAGTCGATGGCCGTCGGCCACGCCAACGCTCGATTTCAAGTTTTAGGCGATCGACTCCAGCTTGTAGCAGAAGAAAAATATCGCTTTCAGTCTGATATCAACATTCCTCTTCGTCTCTTGCACGAGTGGCCGATCGTCAATGATTCTGCCTCGCAGCTCACCGTTAAAATTTCGTCTGGATCTCCAGTTCTAGCTGGCCTCTTCGGTTCAGAAAGCCCGGCTCGAACTTCTTGGATTCGTTCGGTCGAATTTATTCCAACCGGCAACTATCTTCTCATCGAATCATCGCTCGAGCTTGCTGACGGTAAGGTCGCAGAGTTTATGGAAAGCCTTTTCCCGCGCGAAACACTTGTTGCAAACGCGCCGGCGCCGATTTTTGACGACGAGTCACTCGAACCGATGGCTTCACGTTTCGGATTCCTCAGCGACAACGTCTGGCTGACGCTTCCCTCGGGCAGAACTAGAACGGCTGTTGCCAACCGCTTCGCACCACCCGCCGTCGGTCAAACAATTGACTGGTACGTGACAAGCAATATTCCAGAAGAATATCTTCCCGCCGTTCGCGATGGTGTCGAGGGCTGGAATCGCTATTCACAGAAAATGTGGGGCCGTGATTTTATTAGATTCAAAGGGCATTTGCCAAAAGGGATAAAAATTGGCGACCCACGGTTTAACGTCATCAATTGGGACTCGGTCGTGGACGCAAGTTCTGCCTACGAATCTCAAGCAGCGGACCCAGAGACAGGGATTCAATCCCATTCGTTGATTTATCTTCCTTATGCTTGGATAAAAATCGGTGAAGAATTCTGGGAAAATGGCGAAGTGACCCAAGATCGCACAGCGGTTTTAAAAGCGGCGCTCGACAAGATTCATTTCCTCGGCAAAAAATTGAATGTCCGCTGCTTCAACGAAGGTGAAAACGCAATCAATCCGTTGATGATGCAGGACCCAGCTACGTTTGCTAAAGAGCTTTTAAAAGGCGTTCTCTTCCATGAGGTCGGCCATGCACTTGGGCTCGCTCACAATTTCAAAGGTTCACTCGAGTGGGATCCAGACGTTCCTGGTACACTGTTTACTTCTTCGGTGATGGAATATAGCCAATATCAAATCGAGGGCGGTGCTTTCGATGCCCTTAGCACGGAAACTGCTTCCGGAGCCGGCGGCCCGCTGCTCGAGTACGATCGACAAATTCTTTCTGTGCTCTACAACTCCGCAAAAGACATCGCACCCACCGATCGCGTGGTCCCTCACTGCGACGATGCGGCTGCGGATTCGACCGCTGGCGGTGTTGACCCGTTCTGTTTGCGTTACGATGCCGGCAAAGACCCAAGTGTAATTTTGGAAAAAACTCTGAAGCTCATCCAGGATCCAACATCACGTATTGGTAAAACCAAGAGCCTTGCACAAGCGATCGAAAATCTTCACGCCAGCTTTCCAGATCCGGCGGAAGTGACGACGATTGAAGAGGTCCGCGATGTTGAAACGGAATATAGCACGAAAGCAATGGGCGTAACCCAGTTCTATCTTTCGGCTGGCGCACAAGGGCTGAGCTACATGCTCAATCAAAATCTGCGTGCCCTATCGGTTTTCCGAGCTGGCGCTGATCCAGTGGGAGCCGACCCAGCAGCAGTTCGCGATCGAGTTGTTTCAACCATGGATTTCGTCATGGACATGGAGAGTTTTTCTCCTGCGACCAGAAAGGCGATTGAAAAACTAGGCGACCACGCGCTTCAATGGGTGCGAAAAACTGCTTGGTACACCGGTGCCGCGCAGAATCTTCGCACGGAACGCGAAGAGACTATGCGCCTATCGGCACTCAAGACGGTGACTGCGCTGGAGGCAAGCCTGCTGCCTCGAATCCGCGCTCGCCAGATCGGAACACTGAAAGCTAGTTCGACCGCACCCTTCTTTCTTTCGGCAGAAGCGGACTTCGAAAAGAAGGCTGTCGACTGGATCGGAAAAGCGTTGGTTGGAAAATTGCCCTCAGGCGCAAGCTACGGATTATCCGAGCGTCTCGCGGCCGCACAAAGCTTAACGACTTACGTTCTAGCTCCTGAGGCCTATAAGGTTCGCGATGCTGCGCGGACCTCGATCTTAGCTGAAACCGCAAGTGCAAGCACGGCTCAAGAGCGCCAAGCTCTGCGGGCGATTCTGCAGGCGCTGAATTAAGATGGCAGCTTTTCCGGAAGGAAAATACCGAGAGCTTCACCTCGAGCTCTCGGGACTTTTGACAGAAGACTGGATTTCCAATTTGGCAAATTTCAGTGCCTCGGTTTTTGGCTCCCTTCCTGATCTCAACTGGTGCGGCTTCTATCTCGTCCGCGGTGCTACGGGCCCAACCCATTTGAAGCTCGGTCCCTTTCAAGGTCGCCCCGCCTGCCTCGACATTCCCTTTGATCGCGGAGTTTGCGGAAAGGCAGCTCGCACCCGCGCCACGGTCATCGTTGAAGATGTGCATGAATTCCCAGGACACATCGCTTGTGACGAACGATCGCGCTCGGAACTTGTCGTACCTCTTATAAAAGACGGCCGGGTAATTGGCGTTCTCGATTTAGATTCGCCAAATGTCGGTCGCTTTTCTTCCGCGGACGCCGCTGGACTTGAAGGACTGGTCGCTCTTTTACTGGAAAAAACCAATTGGCCCGCCCAAATTTGATTCGATACTTGAGACTGATTTTAGTTTCCGGCGCGTCCGTGATACTTCACGTCCTCGCGACTCTCTCGATTTATTTTGCTGTCGATCACGCTCCACCAAAAACAAAGCCGCCCGAACAGCTTGTCGAAATCGTTTTTCAGGACTTGCCGTCCAAAGTAGCCACGGCGAAAAAAAATCCCTTACCAGCTGGGCTAGCCAGCCGAACGCAATCGGCATCGCGATCAGCCGCGCCAACTGAAGCGCTCACCGCCGACATTTTTTCGGGTGGCTTTCGAAGACAAACTCTTCAGAAATTAGCGCAGTCTTCGGGCGATAACGTCGGTTCTTCGACAGTCGAAAGATCTGCCACAGGTCACGGCTGGTCCGACGCAGTTCAGTTTGGTAACTCCATGGATCTCCAGCAAACTTTCGTAACTCTTCCGTTTTTTATGGCGCTTCACGCGAAGGTGGATTCCGCTCTCGTTTACCCCGACGACTTTTCGCGACAGCGCTTGATGGGAAAAGTTCGTATCGAAGCCGAACTGGGTCCCGACGGTCGCCTCCTTCGCTTTGTCGGGTCCGTAGCACAGGACAAAGTTCTGCAAACATATTGTCTCGCCTACCTGATGCAAACCTTAAGAAATCCGCTGCCGCAAAGAGCGTGGGCCAACGGGCCACAAATTGTTGCATTTGAATTCGACTTTCACACCCACATTCCCGGAGAACCTCGACGCGTTTTTCCTTCAGTAGTACGGAAAAATCGGCTCGCCTTCGGCCGCGACAATCAAATCGAACCCTGGGTCAACGAACGCCTCACCGAAATTTTCACTCACTATATTCCGCCGATCATTCCTCTTCCGGGTGGCGTTTACATCGACTTTGTCTTGGCCTATCAGTACATCGAAAACCTAATCGAGGGCGCACCGACGGAACGCGATTTACGTCAAGGCCGCATTGATTCTTTGCACTTGCACTTAAAGGACTTCTTGCGCCACTCAGCCAGTCCGACGCCACAGCCAAGTCGAACAACTTCGCCAGAATCTTAAGACCAAACATTTTTGCTCGACCAACGCCGAGATATTGTGTCCACAGCTCCGCCTTCGGCGGCAGACCGATTAAGCTGTTAAAATGCGACGCTATCGGATTTTCATTTTATCGGTCGTGGCTTTTTGTTGCGCACTCTCAGTCAGCTGCGGAAATACTTTTCAGGCCGCCTCCACAGACTCGGAACTTGATGACGTACGCCCGCCCGATCCGCCAGGTCCTCCGCCCCCTGTTCCACCGAAAACTTTTCAGCTGCCAACGATTCAGTGGGAATCAAAAGGCGGCGTGCGACAATGGTCCCTCCACGCCTACAAAACTGTGTTGGCAAAGGCGCCCCACTTGCTTGAAGGATCAACCGACGTCGCCGAGTATTGCCCTCGATTCTTTGAACTTTCCATCGAAGAGCGCGCTTGGTTTTGGACGGCGCTGATATCAGGAATGGCGTTTTATGAGAGCGGCTGGGACCCTACCGGCCGCATGCAAGAAACGACGATGGGCACTGACCCCGTCACGGGTCAGCCCGTTTACAGCGAAGGACTCTTACAACTTTCTTATCAGGACCGCCAAGGCCACCCTTACTGCAACGAGTTTGATTGGTCGGCAGATCGCCATTTACCTTCTCGCGATCCGCGCAAAACAATTTTGAATCCCGAAAAAAACTTATCCTGTGGGATTCAAATTTTGAATCACCAGATTCGCAAACATCGTAGAATCGGAATCGGCAAAGGTGCCTATTGGTCGGTTATCAAAATCACAAAGCCTCGAAATAAAATACCAAAGATAAAGGATCGCCTAAAGTCAGTTGCTCCGTGTTTTGCATACTTTAAGTTTTCAAAAGCGGTCCAACAAGGCGCCTCGCATCCGCATCGGTCATCCTAAACATAATCGAATCGATGTAGTAATGGACGTACTCAATCCATAAGCCAAATATCAACACAGGCGTAATATCGACTCCCGGATTCGTCGCCGCACTTCCCGCGCGACCGAAATACAAACTTACGGCCTTGGCCGTTCCGGCAGCGAACATTAATCCAATCGCAAGCGCAACCGCACTGGTTCGCCAGGTAATCACTGATCGCGCCGCCATTCGATGAGCGAGAAACACATATTCCACCCCGTGCAGCGCTCTTTGGAAAACAAATGCTGCTGGATAGATCGTCAAGAGAACGTGAAAGACAGCCGTAAATGAGAACAACGTTTTGTTCGAGTGCGAGACCTTCGGGTACTTCATGCTATTAATAATGATCGCAAGAAATGCCAGCGCAGCGACACCCGCACAAACAGCCAATGTTTGATCTGGTATGTAGATAGCGTATTCATCCATGCTTTCCCTCACTGCGAGGCCGAGAAAAACTGCAGCGACTAAAATGTTAAATAGCCATCGCTCGTTTTTTTCACAGCGTTTTGCAAGAGGCACCTCACTTTCAACCAATAGGCTGCGAAGACCTGCATTGTATAACATCGCCATGCCTTTTGTTTGTCCGACGTTATGCATGGCGACCAAAATCAGAAGCAAAAGTGCAAGATATGGCGCCATCGGCGAAAGAAATTGTGATTCCGGCTTCGTCGCGATCTGTGTGACCGCCAAAGAAATCCCTAGAAACAAGAGGGCAATTATTGGAATTCGACGAGGCGACAACTGGGTCTTTGCCCAGCTTCTTAGTTCGGGAAGCAATAATATTCCAACCCAGGTCAGCATCGCGTGTAGCGAGTTAAAAAATACAAATGCGACAATCCATTTTGTCCATGTCTGATTCCAACGAACAGTTGGTATCCACCCGACGCTCATCGCCAACATCAAAATCAGAAAGGCGAAAAAGATCGCAAAATACAGTCGTTCAAGTTTTGGATGAAAAATTAAAACAGATTTGCCGTGCAACATGCTTTTTGAAGACTAAATCGACACTAAGAAATTTACCTTCTCTTTTTAAGGGCTCGTCCCCGTCGTTGGTCGAGTCTGCACGAAGCTGCGCTCGCAACTTTGCGGCGCTAAGGGCACATGGCCCACCGGAGACGGACCGCCTGGCGACGGGCCGGAGGGCCCAAGCCCCGTTCCTCGACTGACCATCAGCTCACTCGCAATTCGAAAGGTCTTTTCGTCACCGCTGCTTCGCGCGACACGGGCCAGCTGAAAGTACCGATCGCTCGGCTGGGCCAATATATCTTTGCGAACCAAGGCTTCCACTTTTTCGTTGTAGCCAGAAAGGCCGTTGATCAAGCGAGCTCGCTGCTCTCGCATCGTTCGAAGTTCGCGCACCCACTCTAACAGTTTCGGTCCGCGCAGCTCCGGATTTTCCATTAACCAAGACACAAATTTCGAGTGCATGTAGCCGGGTCCCAGAAAATCAAGTTCCAGTGACGCCTTTACCGTTTCGACAGCTTGTAGGTTGGCCAACTCTTGGCGAATGGTGTCGGTCCCCATTTTTTTTAAGACTTCGTCGACGAACAACGACGTCACAATCTTGTTCAACATGTCGAGCACTGGAAAATAGAGGCGATACTCAGCACCGCGATTTACATCTCGGGCCGCATAAGCCTGCCCGATTTCTATCATAGCAATTAGGCGATGCAGCCTTTGTAAACCGGGCGAATTTTCTAGGCCGGATACGATTTCGACCGAGATGCCGTTCCCAGATAGCAAGACTCCCCGAACATGGCGCCCTCCGTTGGAGTTCCGCCACACCTCGTCGGTCACTTGAATGGACTCTCCCGCAAAGTACATCTTTCGTAGCTGCAGCTGAATTTCAATTGGTGATTGAGCAACTATCAACTCGGCCGCTTGGTTCAGGTAGTTCAAAAACGGGGATGCACCTACGGAACCAGAAGCGGCTTTTCTGCCCTTCACCAGATCAGTTAATTCTAAATAGGGAAATATCGCGGCGAGGTGGGATTGGCCTGCCAGTGATTTCAATTCATCGGACCTGTGCACGACATTTTTCACGGCCTCTGGGTAAATCGTCCGCCTAGAACCACCCTCGTCTTCTGATTGAAAACTAATTGCCATTGATTGCGCGGCCGCGATCGTCAACGCCAACCCTGTCAAAAAGCCGAACAAGAATGAAAACTTAGACCCACGTAGAATCCACAGCTGATGGCCATTTTTGCGCTTCACAATATCCACTTCATATTTCCTCAAACTGAACCAGCGTTTAAATGAACATCTAACGAACATATTTGCATGTATTGCGCCAGTTTAGCGCGCAGATGACCGTGCATTTCCCTCGGCCAAGTAATAAGCTAGATCCCGTGAGAAAAGTGATTTCACGCCACGTTAGAAAGCACGACGACCATACGTTTAGACTGTTCCTCTTGCGAACTGTTTCAGCGCAGCTACACCTATTAGGGCTTTTGATCGCAGTCGCAGCCTTTGCTGTTTTACTCTACCTCGTGATCTCAAAAACACCGACACTCACGCATATTTTGGCTTGCAGTATTTTTGGTATCACTGGCATCTCAGTCTTTGCCAGTAGCTCGCTCTATCACTTTATGGCTGACGGGTTCCAAATTTCTGACAAGGCTAATTCTTGGCTTAACAACTACGATCACTTTTCTATCTACTTCTTTATCGCTGGTACTTACACCGCATTCATCGTCAATGCGATCCAACCGCCATGGGACGCGTATTTGCTGATCACAGTATGGACGCTAGCGATCATCGGTATGACATACACGATACTGAAGTCTCGACTTCCGAAGGCGCTTCAAAGTCGGTACCTATCGACAGCTCTCTTTGTTGCTCTCGGCTGGACACTTTGTATTCGAATTTCAGAAGCCTGGGCCGCCATCGATTCTGCAAGTCGATTTTATTTAACCGCCGGCGGCCTCGCGTATACACTCGGCGCCGTTGTCTATGCCACAAAAAAGCCAGATCCGTTTCCTAACCGCTTTGGCTATCACGAAATCTGGCACATCGCGGTTCTCTTAGGGTTCGCAATGCATGCGATCCTCATTCTACGATTTTATCTATAGAGAATTAGCATAACGAAGTTGGTCAGAGAAGTAGACTAAGTTCCATATAAAATGAAATGCCGAACAAGAGATTGAACGGAAAAGTCAGCGCCAGCGGCAGAGCTAGATAAAGGCCAGGATTGGCGTCGGTGATAGAAGATCGGATCGCAGTTGGAGCCGCAATGTACGAAGCGCTTCCTGCCAAAACCGCAAGCAGTACTGCATCGCCGCGGGACATGCCAATGGCTTTCGCAGCCACCAGCGAAACTGTACCGAAGGCGATTGGGAGCAAAAATCCAATTCCCAGTGAAATCAATTTGTATCTGAGTGCTTCTTTCAGCTGCTTTTGTGCAACCACGCCAAGATCCAAAAGGAAAAATGCCAACGATCCTTTGAATAGGCCTTCAACAACCGGCGAAATTCCGTTCCACGAACGAGCGTTGATGACGAGGCCGATGGCAAATCCGCCGGCCAACAAAATCACAGATTTTGTCGACGCCAAATACTTTAGAATCCCAAGACTGCTTGCCGCTCCGTCGGACGAGTTTCTTTTATAGAGAAAGACGGCAATTAAAATCGCTGGAATTTCCATCAGCGCCATGACCGCGACCATATAGCCACTAAAAACTATTTGCTCATTTTGTAGAATACTTTGTGCAGTAACAAACGTCACCGCACTGACAGAACCATAAGCCGCCGCAAGCCCCGCTGCGTTTGCCGCACCGAACTTTTTCTTAAACATCAGAAACATAGCAATCGGTATCAAAAGACAGCTGAGGACGCCTAGGCCAACCGAGGCCGCAACACTCGTCAGATCACCTGCGTGTTGAACTTCGTGTCCGCCCTTTAGCCCCAATGATAACAGAAGATAAATCGAAAGAAATTTCGACGCCGATTCAGGAACTTCTAAATCGGATTTGACCCACGAGGCGAACACACCAAGAAGGAAGAAAAGAATAATGAGGTCAAAACTTGCAAAGTGACTCAATGTTGCCTCAAAAGTGCCTCTGTGCTATCCATCGATCTTCAGTTCAGATCCTGTTAGATTGTTAACAGCACTTCTTGCTTGTTTTCGATTTTTTACGCGTGCTCGATCGCCGAATCGGTTCAATCGCTCTAAGAGATTTTCGATTACGAATGCAAGGGCCACATACATGTTACCATCTGATTTTTTGATAGCAACTCCGCGGTACCGGCCATTCACAACCTGCATCTTCACCGTAAACAAGTCAGGTCCCGGTTTATGAGGTGAGTTTTCCATTTCCAAAAGTGTCACAATCCGACATGACTTCAAATCCGGGAACTTGTCCATCAAAGAATCCATGCGTTCGGTGACGGCCTCTCGAGCTAACTCCGAGGCATCTAGGTTTTTAAATTTGATTGTCGTCATATGATCTCCCCGCCGGCCTCGCTGGATTTTTCGGTAGTTTCTTCCGTGTTTATAGGCAGTTTGGACTTCATTGCAGCCAAACATGCATTCTTCATCGAAATCAGTGCTCCCTGAAGCCCCCCTGCTAGACTGCCGCCCAGCAAGTTTTCAGACTCGACGATGCCCTGAACCGTCGTCCAACATTTTTCTGCAGAAGTAATAAGCCCTAACGCGGGAACTTTGCCATGCGAGATTGCTGTCTCTGCACTTTCAACAGCCTTCATGCTTGTGGCGACCGTCGGTTCTATTCCCTTTACCAAATATTTCGCCGCCGACCAACCAGCCCAAATCACTAGTCCGCCCGAAAGAACCAAACCGATAATCCCAACTATGGCCATTGTTTTTAGCTTCCTTCGCCATTGCGGGTTCTCAATAATAAGACTAACGGCTTTGATTAAAAACTTTGCGTTCATAAAACTCTCCCAAAAGTCAAATCTGTCTGATCAAAGATCTGATCCCTCTCTTGGTCCATACGGACCGTTGGCCCACGTTTAAGAATTGCCATTGCGATCCGATGTTGTGGCATTTGATCATCGTCCGCGACGATGACTTCGCCACCCTGTGCAATCACGGCCTGCGCGAGGTCGTCCAAAATGTCGTCATCTTCGTGATCGAGATCATAAGGATGAATCGCCAGACTACCAGACTTGTCGTCAATTTTACCAAACACCCTGGTTCCAGAGGCGATCATGAGCTTACGAACCTCTCCACGCGCAACGGCTTTGGAAATCTGAAAAATATTTTTCGCAATCCGGCTCTCATCTTCTGCGACTGAAAACTCGATCAGATTTGCTTGAAGGTACCCCTTCGCTCGTTGTGCAAAAATGCTGCGGATTTCCGCACATGTTTTGGTTAGACTCTCTCGGTCGAATGAACGATCAAAGGACAACGCCACATCTGAAAAAAGATCCCGGCGAGACTCAAGCGAGATTTGCTGTTCAATCACATCCGGCAGGCTCATTACGAACAAATCCGGTGCTGCCGATCCACGATGCTTCCGCAGCCAATGAAGAAGCCGTGTGCCGTTATCTGCCTGACTACTATTGGCGAACTGAAAACTTGAAATTTGCATGAACGAACCTGAGTCACCTTTGAAAAGATGTGCCTCCGCTTTATCAAAAGCCAAAAAATGAAAGTCGCATTCGGTCTGTACCCACTGAAGAAGTGGCTTCACATGAAACGAAGTCGCTACAATGCAGACATCCTTTACGGCGATCGGCACGCAGATCACTCTAAGGTAGCTCTCATTTCGAAAGATTCCAATATTGCCGCGCACGGCACCCAAACCGCTGACGTTTTTCGCGAGAGCTTCAATCGGCGCGAGGAACTTCGAAAGTCGATCAGGCTCCATGACTGGCTGTAGAGACTCGTAGACATTCTCAATCAGATTTTTCAACTTCTTCTCTGTGGCGGTCCTGTCTCCTGCATTTGAAACGTATCCTGTGACATGAATGCCAGATTTTGATTTCAGTATGGGAAGCAACCCAGATTTTTTTGCTGCCATCATAGCGATCCTCTATTTTCTGTTTGACCGTTGATTCGGCCTTTAGAAGAGAGTACGCCACACGCATAGATTCGAAAAATGGATAAATACTCTCAGTGGTATCGCTTTTAGCTATACTTAAAAAGGTCGCTTCGTCGCCCACCTCTTTCGGCATCCAAGCTTGCCAGTGATCTGATGGCCTTACTCTTTTGCCGGTCCAGATAATTTCCTAAATCCAGCCATTTCTTCTCTCAAAACGCGGATCTCATTCGAAAGCGATTTAAGTGCCGCGTCCGAAACACCGGCTCCGCCCTCCATCTCTTCCTGGGACTCTGCCATTCCATTGACAACGACCCCAATAAGCAAATTTAGGATAATCATCGTTCCCATTACAATAAACGTGATGAAGTAAAGAACAGCCGAAATAGGCTGCGCGACAGAGTTCGTGCACTGTCCAGGGAAGTTTTCATAGCCAAATTCTGCGCAACCGTAAATTTGGATTCGCATTAAATCCGCCCAGCCCTCAAGCGTAAGCGTCTGGAACAAAGTAAGAAACGTACTCCCTAGGCCGCCAAAGTGGACGGGATCGTTTTCAGCAAATAGAAAAGTTCCGAGAACACCAAACATATAGAAGTGGATTCCCAAAATGACGACCACGTAGGACATTGACGGAATGCTTTTCAATAAAGCCGACACAATAGTCTGGAGTTTAGGTAGTGCCGTAATCAGACGGAGCACCCGCAATACTCGAACCAATCTAAATATCGCCATCGCATTTGAACCAGTTGGTATCAAGCATCCAATCACGATGAATAGGTCAATGACATTCCAAGGATCCTTAAAGTAGAGAAGTGGTCGTCTACCGAACGAAAGGATCTTGAGGGAAATTTCAAAAATAAAAAATGAAATCACAAATTGATCGAGCGATTTCAACTGGCTTCCATATTTCTGCATAATTTGGGCATCGGTTTCTAGCCCAAGCAAAACGGCAGAAAGTAAAATCATGGCAATCACTAGCTTATTAAAGCGATCGCTGGAGGCAATCGATCTCACGCGTTCAATGAAATTCACTTTTCTCATTCTCCATTTCGGCGCCCAAAGGCCCAGTTCGCACTCAAACGATTCTGGGCCGTTTAACAGACTGCCTATCATGTGTTTTCAAATCGGCTTAAGAAGCCAAAAGCTTTTGTCTTCTGCGATCGATCAAGATCGAAGCAACGATGGAAGAACCAATCAAGAATGCGATAATCCCGAGTGACCACTTGATGGGAAATTTTCCACCAAAGGCTTCGTTGAGCCATACCATTTTAAGACCGACGAAAACGAGAACCGAGGCCAGGCCATACTTAATGTATGCAAACCGGTCCATCACACCAGCTAACATGAAGTACATGGACCGAAGGCCCAAAATCGCAAAGATATTGGAAGTGAAAACAATCAAGGGCTCTTTCGTGAGCGCAAAAATAGCTGGAACGGAATCAACTGCAAAGATGATGTCGCTAAGCTCGAGAAAAATGAGCGCTAGAAAGAGCGGCGTTACGTAAGTGAGTCCGTCTTTCTTAATAAAGAATTTGTCGCCCTCGATTTGAGGATGAACTCGAAATACTTTTTTCAATTGTCGGACTAGGAAGTTGTTTTCAAGTTCCTGCGGCTTCGTGCCCGCAAAGAACATTTTGAAACCCGTCAATATCAGGAGGGCCCCGAAGAACAATACAACCCATTGATACTGCATAAGTATCGAACCCATCGCAATAAATAAGGCCCGAAACACCAATGCTCCTAGGATTCCCCAGAAGAGTATGCGGTGTTGGTAAATTTTTGGAATTCCGAAGTACGCAAATACGACCGCGAAGACGAAGATGTTATCGATGGCTAAAGATTTCTCGACCACAAAGCCAGTTAAAAATTCGAGGGCGGTTGTCTTGGCCTGCGCATCAGGGTCGAAGTCGGGAAGCGATGTATATCGTTCGTGGGTTGAGAATCTATGCTGCGCATATATGTAGAAGAGATAGTTGAACACGAAGGCCAAGCTGATCCATATCGTCGTCCAGATCGAAGCCTCTTTGAAACTAACCTCATGCGCCTTTTTGTGAAAGACACCTAAATCGAGGGCCAGCAGCGCAAGTACGAAAGCCGTAAAGCCTGCGTAAAACCACCAGTAATCATAAAACGGGAAAAGTATCATATTTAAAATTCTCCTGCGAACTTGATTCTGATCAATATCACTGAAAACAGCGCATCTATCAAATCGATATTAGATTTGATTTATATCGCTTTGAGCGATACATTAAATGCAGGAGGCCATATGACCCCATGGATCAACTACCACCACCTTTTCTATTTTAAAACGATCGCCGAGGAAGGTACCGTATCGAAGGCTGCGGAAAAACTTCGCGTGGGTCAGCCGACTTTGTCTGCGCAACTAAAGCAGTTTGAAGATACGCTCGGTGTTCAGCTTTTCGATCGGCAACATAAAAAACTCGCGCTCACAGAACAAGGCAAGGTGGCTCTCGATTACTCAAAAGGCATCTTTCGTATGGGCTCCGAGATGTACGAGGTACTTCACGACAGGTTCAAACCATTGAAGCCGTCGCTTCATTTAGGCGCGCTTGATAGTGTTCCAAAGCAAATTATTCTTCAGCTCGTCAAGCATGCATATCGAATCTCGCCCTGCCAAATCACTTTGTCAGAGGGTAAGCCTGACGAGCTTTTGCGCGAGCTCGTCTCTCACCGAATGGACCTCATGGTCACTAATTTCCTTCCCACAGGGACGGACGCCAAAGGTCTGTATCCGAAGTCCATTACTAAGAAGAATGTCGCCTTCTACGGCGCGCCAAAATTCAAGTCGTTGAGAAGAGGATTTCCAACTTCAGTTTCTGGACAGCCGATGATTCTTCCGACTTATGACAGCAGGTTACGACAAGACCTCGACCATTGGGTAAAACTGAACAAGATTGAACTCAACATCATCTGCGAGAGCCAAGACATCTCCCTGAAGAAACTTATGGCGATCAATGAGCTCGGGCTAATCCCCACAGCTACGCACACCGCGACCGGACAAGTCCTAAGAGGCGAGCTTGTTGAAATTGGCCAGCTTCAGGGCGTTCACGAAGAACTCTATTTAATATCCGCCCAGAGAAGAATCGAAAATCCAATTGCCGCAAAGCTGAAGGATTCCTTTATAGTATAGCTTTTTGACATGCATATTAGCATTTTTATCAACTTTAACGATCCAATGTTCTTCCGTAAAGTATTGAGAGTGAGGAATCGAATCCGCCACTTAAACTCGACATCTAACGGAGGACCGAATGCTGAGCTCGAAACACACTGCTCTGAAGCCACTTCTTGAGTCGCAAAACGGGATACATTTGTCTGCCTACCTCGTCAATCACGGCGACTTGATTGACCTAAAGTCCCAACTTAGGACAGTAATACTTGAGTCGAAAGATTGCCTCAACGATGCAATGTCCCCTGAAGAGGTCCAGCGATTCCTGGAGCCTCTTGATTCTCTTTTAGATGATGCTCGTATGTTGAAGCGAATAAACGGGAACATCGGACTCTTCAGAACCTTCGATTCCTTTCGAGTACTCAATGTTCCTGTCGATGTTGAATTCATCTCTCAGATCGCAACAAGTTTCCATGTGAAACCATTGCTGCGGTGGCTTCAAGCAGATCGAGAGTTTTTGCTTTTGGGACTCGAGAAAGACTGCGCCCGACTTTACTTAGGAAGCCAGGACTCATTCAAGCTGGTGGATTCAGTTCTATTTCCAGATTCTTTTAAGGGAATCAATTCTTTTGATGATTACTTGAGCCTTCGAGACTCGAGAGAAAAGAACGCTAAACAAGATGCCACTTTCGCGTGGCTCAACGACTGGCTCAACGACCTGACCGTTTCCACAAAGCCTAAGCTCTTTGTTGCGGGTGAAAAGTCCCTTGTCGCAGGTCTACATCGGCATCTCGCTTACAAAAACGCGATACGGACCCCCATCGCGAACTCTTTCGGCAAACACAACGTCGGCGATATTTGTGCCGATATTAGAACGGTTTTAAAAAGAGAATCGAGAGTGGCTTTAGAAAGGTCTTTGCTTGAGTTCAAAGTCTTAGGTGGCGACAAACGCCTGCAGAGAAATATTTTTCAAATCGCCAAAGCAGTGATTCAAGGGAAGGTACGCAAACTTGTAGTGACCGACGAAATGAGTATCTTCGGAACGATCGATAAGAAAACCGGAGGGCTCGCGCTTCACCCTTTTGATCTTGACCATGAAGATGACTGCATCTTGGACGACTTGGCTCAAATGGTACTCAGCCAAGGCGGCGAAGTCGTCATTGCAAAGCGGGATGATATTCCCAATGGGCGTCCAATTCTTGCAATTTTAGACGACGATGGTTCCGTCTTGGATAAAAGAGCGGAACTTGAAAACTAACTCTGAGGAAAAAAATCTCTAAATTACTACACACAGAGGGAGAGCAATATGCTGCATGTAAAGTTTAAAAATTTAGATAAATCAGAGATGATAGATTCAGCCACTCGGCAAAGGCTTGAATCACTCGTTGACAAGTTTCCTGATTTGTCTGCCAGCAAAATTCTAGTCACGCTAGAGATGGAAAATTCTCCGTTCCAAGCAGGTCCGGACTTTTTCAAAGTTAAACTACACATAGCACGAGGACGTTATGACGGAATCATCATTGAGAAATCCGACGCGAGCATCTATGTAGCGCTCGCCGAAGTGGTGGACCATATGCTCGAAAAGTTGAACCGCTTTGGCGACCGACAGCGAGTTCAACAAAGAAGTAAAGCTCGCAGAATTGCGCGAGCCTTAGGGCAAATTTCTGGAAGATATGATCAAAAAACTGGGTAGGCCCCACGCTTTTTATAAAAAGCTCCTGTGAGCCCGCGAGCCCACAAAGATCGCGGGCCTCCTTCAAAGGTTCATTCAAATGAGTTAGCCGAGGCAATCGTGGCAGTGCGAGTTTCGCCACCCCACCCAAGTTGAAATTCGATAAGCGCCATGTTTACCGCGGCATCGTTGACGTTGATGCATGTCATAGCTCTCGCTCCGACACGTCCCAAAAATCGATCCCCTAAACTAAATTCTCTTAACACCTGAACTCCAAGAAATTGGGCGTCTCCCTGATTGGCGCCATACTCAAAACCATTGTCGAGAAGCTGGTTATAGACAGCGCCCAGCTGCCATCGATTGCTGAACTGATGTCTTCCGGCAAGCTCAATCACTCGACCTGATACAACTTCCTCGAGATTTCGATCGGCCGAGAAAGCCTGGTTATGAATCCCAAAACCAAGGTCGCCGACAAAGCTTGTGTCAGGAGAAACGAACGAGCCGATGAGCTTAAAGGAACTCGGCATTCCATCGACATTCGCGAATGAATTAGAATCCGTGAAACCCGCTGTAGCCGAAAGATAACCAGCAAATCCCTTTTGGGCCGAATACGAATCGCTAGCAATTTGGCGATTTGTCCTAATGTACTGGGATTCATCCCGTTGAGCCATTGCTACCGAACCCACCAGCAAACTAATCACAGTGACAATCATTTTTGAACCCACGACGACCTCCTGAACGCTGTTAACAACTAAGCGCACTTTTGCTTCACGATGCGATTTCTCGCTCGCACTGCCGTGCAAAGCTGAAACCGCAACCATCAACTTCCAGTGGTCCCTGATAAAATTCGAAATCTCAATAGGGGGCAAATATGTACGCGATTCTTGATTCGCGATCTAAATCGCCCGAGGTCGAGGTAGTACGTGAAGCCGGCCATTCTGTGTGTATTGAAAAGCCGGGACAGATATTGCAAAGGTAGCAGGACATGCGCTCGGCCCTTCCGCCCAAAATTAAACAACGCAACGCCGAACGGTTTCCCAAGCTCCAATCATTTCAAAAGAAAATCGAACGACCGATGCTCGTGCTATGCTTTGTTTGGCTCTGTGTTCTGTTGATTGAGCTTGTGAATGGACCCAATCCTATTCTCTCGGATCTCGGAAATGGTTTATGGATTGTTTTTGTAGCCTACTTTCTCATTCGCCTATTCGCGGCAGCCAACAGAAAACAGTTTCTAAAAAAAACCGGCTCTTCGTTGTCGCTATTCTTGTTTCTCTACTCAGACTCTTTCCGACATTGCAACCTCTACCAATTGTTCGAGTATTGACCGCCACTTTCGGTATGCAGGTTTTATGGATCTTCGTCTCGGCAGATCAGGGAATGCGATCCCTTAGACGAACGCTCGGCAAACGAGGAGTTGTTTATGCATTGGCATTCACAGCGGTTGTTCTGTTTGCTGGTGCTGCCGGCCTACTACAATTCGAGCGCGACGCCGAAGACCCTCTTCGAATTCAGTCCTATTTCAGCGCCCTTTGGTGGACAGCCATGCAGATGACCAACATAGGCAGTTCGTACTCGATTAAGACCACTGGCGCGCGTATTGTCGCTCTTGCAGTCTCGATTTACTCTGCGGGGATGTTCGGATATCTCACAGCCCTATTTGCTTCATTTATCATTGATCGTGATACCGGCCAGCAAAAACTGAATGCCATCAATCAACAAATGCTTCTCGACATAAAGTCCGACCTTGCGTCGCTCAAGGAGTCTATTGGCGAACAGGCTTCCCGGCCACGTAGTCACGAACAAATTTAGGAAACCCCACCAATACCCCACGCTGTTCTATAAAGCGCTCCAGTTCCGCCCGCGAACCGACAAAAATTCGCGGCTCAACGTAATTCGTTCCGAACTGCTGAAGCGTGGGATCAATATAAAGATGCTCACCTTTTCCGAAAAAGTCCGGAACTTTTAAAAAATAATGAGTATCCGGCTGATCACCAAACGAACTAGATATGAAAGCTTCGACGTGCGTCGTCTTGAAGCCATACTCCGCTTCCAATAGACGCTTCAAGCCTAGCGACGCCTGCCAGCAGAACGGCATGTAAAGTCCATTAGGACCCTTACCAACGATCTCGGTTACTTTTTTTTCTAGAGCTTTCGTGGCCGCGAGCCATGCCTGAATCTGATTATCTTTCGACAAAGTTCTCGCTTTTTTAGAGCGTGTTTCTACAAAGCTCTTTTCACATTCAGCCGAAAACAGGTCTGGCGAAAACACCAAAACGCAGGTCGCCACTGACGGCGCTATGACTGTCATCGCCATGAATGGAGTCAAAACCTGTCGGATACGAGTGACCATAAGGGGTCGAGTGTAACATGCCGCAAGAGGTGGCTCACCTGTATAGACAACTGAACAAAGTGACAGTTTCCGGCTAGCCGTAAGCCTTTTCAGCCCTAAACAGCCGAAGCTTTTCCTCAGATACGGAATACGTTACCTCGATGGGCTGGCAGCAAACTTCACAATCCTCAATATACGTTTGGGGACCCTCGACCGACAGATCCAGAACAAAGCTAATCTTCTCGAGGCAATACGGGCAGGTAAATTTCTTTTCTATTTCTTCCACGGATGCAGTTTAGAATTGTCATGAGAAATATTCTAGATATGATTTTCTCGTGAGATTTATTGCGATTATTTTCTTTTTTATTTCGTCTTCATGCTGGGCATCGTTTGACTTTGGTATCGGAGCATCCAGCATCACTTCGGGACGACCTTCGCCGGCGCTAGCGCTAGGAGCCGAGTCGACGGAATGGGGCGTCCTTTTCCGAAGTGTTGGCGTTCAGACGACTGTCTACGCACAAAATGCTTGGACACTTGGCGGCTACAAGAAAATTCTCAATGAACCAATGGGTCCCTTCGCGGTGTCCGCCGGAGCGGGCCTCGGAGCAACCTACATGCTTCGCGACTATCGCGACTCACCTTCAGCGAGCAACGAAACCGAAAGCGACGCCATCGTCGGACCTCAATTTCTGGTCAAATTTCAATACGGCGTCTTCTATCTCGGATTCGACACGCTCCTTGGTCTCACGTCTCGCTTTGAGCAACATATAACGCTGAATTTTCAAGATGTGTCGCATATTACGGTTGGGATGAGTTTGTGAAATCAATTTTTGTTTTCATAGGCTCATTGCCTCTTTGTCTCACTCTTCACGCCGAACCAATTCAAAGTCGAATTGGACATTTCTATTGGGGCTTAGGCCCCAACTTTGGCCTCATGGGAAACATTCGCCTGGGCTTCGGAAGCATCGAGCTTGGAGTTCTGCAGGGCACTGGGCTCGGTGTTGCCTATGTCCATCGCACGAACTCGCCACTTTTTCTGCAAATCGGACTCGTTTCAGCAACGGGAGGCGCGGGTCTCATCGGCGGCGGCGGCCTCGAGTGGAACACTTCTTCTTTTTTTCGATTTCGAACCGACATTACAGCGAAAACTGACAGTACCTTTAGAACAGAGGGATTCGTCAGTGTCGGAGGGGTCCTAATTTTATGAGCCGACTAGCTAAACTTCTTACGTGGACCTTTCTAGTCACCTTGTGTTTCGGGTTCAGAGTGTTTCCAGAAAAGTGGGACATTTCAAAAAGTGATCCGACCATTTGGATTAAGTTTTGCGACACGAATTACTCGATTGAAGAAAATGACCTCGAAAGCGGCGACCCGCTTGCCGGCATATCTGGCTTGACGTTCAACCAAGTCGTTCAATCGATCATTGATGATTACAATAATATTCCAACTTCGTTCCTCCGCTTAGCGCTCTACCCTTCGGATCCAAATAATCCGGGCTCGCCCGTAGCCGGTGACTCTGCATTCACAATCGAGAAAGCGAGTCAGCGAACCATCGAGATCTGCTTCGGCGGTACTGACGCGGCGGCAGGAGTTTCCGGAGGACACGCGAAGCCCACTTTCGAAGGCCGAAAGATCGTTCGCTGCGAGATTAAGGCAAAGCCTGAGCACACGAAAAAGGCAAAATTTTTAACCCATCTGCTAGCGCACGAACTGGGGCATTGCTTTGGTCTCGAGCATCCACAAGAAAGTACAAACTCGGTCATGTCTTATTTCGGGAACGCAATTCCCCGACTGGGAAATGATGACGCCTCGGGAATCACATTTGGCTATCCAGAAGAGGAAGCCTACGGAAGCGAAAGCTACACGCTGGGCCTAACAGGCTGTTCGCCTAAGTAAAGTGATTCGCCTGGCCAGCCCAAATTCTACTTTGGCCAAAATCTACTTTGGATTGATCGCTTGCTCGAGACGCACCAGTCTGTTCTCAAGCTCCTCGATCTTAACCTGCTGATCAGAAGTCAGCTGCTTGAGTGCAGCATTTTCTTGCTTTTGTTTTTCAGCTTCGACCTTGAGCTTCGCGTTCTCACGAACCTGAGAATCGATTTTCTGATCCTGAACTGCCTGATGAGCTTCAACACCTGTAATACGGCTGTAGAGCGTTTTAGTAGCCTCTGTAATCCACGGAATGAACGCGTCATAGTAGACTTGCAACAATCCATCTTCGTTTTCACGAACAAACTCAGGAGCAACCTTTTGAACTTCTTGAGCTTTGTAACCAGTTCGACGGTTATCAGCTGAAGAAGTTTTGAAGTTGTAGGTCACAGCTTGAAGTTGCAGAATACGATCAAGAGCAAAAGAGCCTGTTACATCTTTAAAGTTTTCTTTGAGTCTTTCATCTGAAGAACAAGCGATACCAGAGCCAGAAGATGCTGGCGTGATCGTGCAAGTTCCATCGATGTTTTGAAAATTTGCGACTGCGAGACCAGTACCGACAGAAGGACTTCCCACATGAAGCAGTTTTGCTGGAGCGGTGTTACCGATACCGACGTTACCAGCAGAATCGATGCGCATTTTCTCACCCAAAGTGCCAGAACTTACCGTTGATAACGAAAAAACTCCGTCTTCTAACCCAACTGTTTGGGTCGAGAGAAAGCCCGATATTTTCGCCGCGGTTCGAACCGAAGATCCACCATTAAGTCCTGCCAGTTCTAATGCGGTCCCACTATTGGAAAGACCGTTTATATTAATTAGTGTTAAATTTGTAGGTGCTCCAGAGGAATTGTTCCTGATTGAAACAGGACCTTCAAATTGAGCCATTTGCGCGCTGCTCGGACTGCCACCGACATGCAATGGAAAACTTGGAGAAGCCGTCCCAATCCCGACGTTGCCCGTATTTGTGATTCGCATTTGCTCACTGGAGTTCGTGGAAAACCCAAGTGCGCTTCCGGTATTGAACAATCCATATCCAGCAACGCCCACTTTCATTGCTGGAGATGCGGCGCTTCCATTGGCGCTTGCGATAGCTCCTGAAGAAACAGTTAACCCTCCGTTTGCCATGATCAGCCCGCTCGCTGTTAACGAACCGAGCGATGTTGCCCCAGATGCCGTCAAATTTCCTGTCACGTTCAGTGCACCGGTGATTGTTCCACCGGAAGAGAGATCGGCCGAGGTCGACGGCTCCCAGCGAGACATTCCCAAATTGTATTTTAAAACCTGACCATCTGATGGCGCTGTTGCAGAAACATTGACACCGCGAATTTTGTCGACAGACGTCGTCGTCACGCCGCCAGTCACATCACCCGTCAATGCAACCGGCAAGAGATCCGCCGTGGTAAGCGCCATGCCTGCCGTCACTCGACCTTTATTGTCCACCGTTACCTTTGGGTAGGTCCCAGCACTTACCCCGGTGGTTGAGAGCACTGGATTTGGATAAGAACCAGTCAGATCTCCTCCGGCTGGAGTTCCAATCGAAACGCACGAAGCCCAGGTAAGTCCGCCCGCTCCGTTTGTCGTCAAACAATTCCCGCTTGAGCCATCCGTAAATGGCCAAAAATACGCCGTGGGTGACGGCATCGCCGGCTGCGCCTGAAACGAAACATAGTTCGCATTGGTGCTGCCGAATCTCACTTCACCCTGATTCGAAAGAGTCATTGGACCAGTGAGCGAGGTCGCTCCAGATGCCGCCACAAAATCGGTTGGCTGTTTGCCTTGCAATGTTTCAGCAACCGTCGCCATAGGAACTGGGGACAGCGCATACTCTGGCGTCAACGCAGTACCGTTAACGGTCACACGAAGATTACGTCCATCGCCCGATGCAGGAGTATAACCTGCTGCACAGCCAGCCCCCACACCTCGCACCTGACCATTATTCTGAAATATCTGTTTGAGCGCCAAGCCGCCATCAGCGGCAGCCGCGGCACGAGCTCCGGATCCGATCTTTACGGCAAAGCCTCCAGCGGAATCCAAAGCTACCGAAGAGTGCAATTCTTCATATACCAAACACGTGTTTGCGGGATCATAGATCTGAAACACAATCGACACTGGTCCAACCATGGGCTGACCGGTCGAGCTGGAAATCAATATTCCGTCGAAGTTAAAGTTTTGCGGAAGATCAATTGCACGTGATGTCGAAGGCACGATTGAAACCATCACGCTCAAAGCAAGAGCGCCGAGGCAGGCAAAACGGGATTCAATTCTATCGGTTAAGCGCGCCATTTGGTTGCTCCCATTCTTTAAAAACGTTCAATCACCGTTCTTTGGTCACTCAGCTATTAACTTTATTCCGCCACCTGAAAGAACTTTTCCATTAGCGGCGCCTACTCGTCCCGAAAGCGTGATGTTTCCGCCCGTGACAACTCGGCGATCAGGAATGACCGAGAAGCCAGGCTGCACCTGAGGAAAAGTCGTGCAACTCGCTGGATAAGAGTTCACTGCGGCAAATGTTTGCTCCAGTCCGGGAAAGCTCGCGACAATATTGATCTCTTCAACAAGTTTCGTCAGCGAAACTGGTCCTGAGGTCCCGATGTAATAAAGGTTCTTTAACTGCGCTGTTGAAAAACGCAGAGGCATTGGTGGGCAAGGACTTACATCGCCCTCTGGAGCCAAGTAGAGATAGAGATCAAAAGTCCTTCGCTCGCCCCTTGGGACTTCAAGTGAAATCGTGCCGCCGGACTCTATGAATCCAGCGACTATTCCGACCTTCGGGTTGCAACTGTTCTCCGGCAGAGCGACGATATCGTCCGCTAAAACGTTTACTCCAAAACAGGCTTTGCGATTGACTGGAATTGCGGAAAAGGCCGAGACGCCGCCTTTCCCTAATGCTTTTGATGACCCATCTTTGGCGGGAAGCTGCAGCGAAATGACGGTGCTTCCTCCATTCAAGCCGGGCTTCTTAGTACAGGAAAGGCCAAAAAGAACAAAGCAAAGCGCTGCAACCTTTCCGCTGAACCGAAGAACTCGCAAGATTTTAACCCGTGAAGAAGGCACCGAAGTGCGCCCATTTGAGCCTTTAAACAAATCAGGCCTCCATAGATTCCCGAAAAAAACCACAGCACATCACCTATCGGTGGTTAATATGAAATTCTAAAGGACCAATCTCAAACCGATACACATCGTCCGACTTGTGAATCAGAGTTGATCAACAGTTTGGGAATCTACTTGGCTTGTTTCTTTAGAATTCGGTAGGTCGCCCCGTGTTCGCCAGACACCCAGCCATAGGAAATACTTCGCCTCGATCGAGTTGTGACTTCAAGCAAATCACCAACTCGCAAGTTTTCTTCTGGCTTGAAAAAGAATCGAACGATTTTATCAGACGAAACTTCATTTACTATTTCCTTAAACTTGCGCGCGGGAGATGGATCACCCCGCTTCCTCTTCAAACTATGTGGAGCGCCTTCCGGCATATCGGGAAATTGCAATTTTGCATCGGTGCTGAACTCGAAGCGCCGTAGAACCGGACGAACGAACTGGCCTAGGAGTGAAAGAAAAATGGTAGGGGATACCGGACTCGAACCGATGACATCCACCTTGTAAGGGTGGCGCTCTACCAACTGAGCTAATCCCCTGAACCGAGAAGAGAAATGTAGTTACCGACCGTTTCAATCTTAGTCAACAGCCTGTGTGCTGGTGCCTGAAAAACAGTCGGTAAGATCCTAAAAATGCTTACCAAATTCGAAGCCTGGCAGCGGCTTCCCGCTGTGCCTGAATCTCTTGCTGTCGGCGAATGTATTGATCGAGCGTTAACGAAGAGGCCTTGCGAGCAATCATATGAAGATCGTCCACATTGCTTCCGTTGAAAGGGCGAATCGTTACAACAGTCGAGATTTTGGAACCCAATTTACCAACCGGCAATTTGTACTGGCGAATAAAGATCATGTGTTGTGAAGACAGCGAGGTCATTACCGCTCGAACCATCGTGTCGTTAGACTGCGTAAGGCCGAAACCTTCTGACTGCACCCGGAACGACTTTTGATCGAAGTTAATAACACGCAGGAAACGACGACCATCACAGTCCGTCTGAGCTTGAAGACTTAAATGGACTTGAGTCCCGTCCGGCAACTTCATCGACCAAATTCCGTCAATCGAGTTCCAAGAAAGAGGAATCAGCGCTGAAAGCGGAAAAGGACCAACCGGATCTGTCGAGCGAAGCTCTAAACCCGAAGTCGAATAGTCCGGAAAAGTTGGCTCCGCTGGGGGCGTTGGCAACAAAGTGCACGCGCCTGGCTGAGCCATTGCAGCCACAGATTGAGGTTGTAAACCCGCAGTACCCGCAGTTACGGCCATCGACGCTAATACAACCAATACCGAAAACTTAATCGTTGTGATGAACAAGTTCCCCTCCCCCATCACTGCTCTAACAGAACTTTGGTGTTTTTATTCAGGTAGTAGCCATTCTTAGCTCTGAAAATATATCGAGGCTTTTCGTATTCAGGCTCGATCAGTTTTCTCAACCTCTTGATAGTGACATAGATCTTATTGTCGTGAACTGCAGGATCGTACTCCTGCTTCCACACTTGTTTCACAAGAAATTCTTTCGAGTAAACCTGGCCCGGCGTCTTCATAAACAACCGTAGCATGTCGAGCAGAATGAACTGGTTTTTGAAATCAACGCGACCCTTTTTGCGCTCAAGGACCGAGTGTGAACCAGCATCAAAAACGAGATCGTAATCTTCCTTAGAGGTGACGCCCAAATCGCCTAGTTGCGAATCAATGTGGCGGCTCAAGTACTTTAGATTTTCCGGATCAGCGGATTTCTTCGCCAGCTTGAAGTACATACGCGCCATATCGGTTTCTCCCGAATCGCGGTACGTAGCAGCTGTCGAGTAGAGAAGCTGAAGATACATATAGAGATTTTTTTCTTCACGAAGCAGATCATAACAGTCCCAAAAGATTTCGAGGGCCTGATCGTACTTCTTCATCTTTCGAAGAATGTTGCCATTCATCATTTGGCTAGAAAGCTTCAGGTCGCGCAGCTGCATGACCTGGAAGAATACCTGAAGGTTGTATATCTCTTTGAGCGCTTCGCTAAGGCGATCGAGTGAGTAGTACGTCACGGCCAAGCCGTTGATGGCATAACAAATGTCTGCCTTTTGATCACTTGCCAGTGCGATCGCCAACGACTTCTGGAAATAGTCTAATGCCACGTCAAATTGATTTTTGTAAGCCGCGCAGATTCCGAGGGTGTAATAGGTCTTCGCGTTCAGCTCGAAGCCCTCTTTTAGTACGAGATCTTGCAGTGCTTCTTTGGTTTGGTTAATCGATTCCGCATCTTCTCGTTCGGCGTACATTCGCAAAAGATGGTTCTGACATTTCAGATATTTTTCGTAATCTTTTAAACGAAATGCCTCTTTGGCGGCGCCTCGGAACTTTTCAATCGCAACAACGAAATCACAACGTTCGTAGTAGAGCTTCGCTAGTTCCATCATGCCGTCTAGAGGAGTATTGCTGACTGGCTCAACGCCAGTTCCCACGGTCTTTCCAGCGGTCTTTTCTTCGACCGTTTCGTTCCGCTCTGATCGATTGTTTTGATAGTCATCGCCCGTTTGCGCCATAGAACTTTCTTAAATGTTCTGTCGGTAGTTCGGCCACCGTTCTTACACCGCCTTTCAGGGGCGTCAACCGGCGTCCGGCCAAACATTGGGGAATGTTGTCAGTGGGAAAGACTTTTAGGGTCTGATGGCAAAGAAACACTCCGGTGCACCGCCAGGAGCGATGCGTCACCCATGGATTTCAGCCTGCGAGAATCATTGGGCCGATGACTTGGGTGTCGGACGCCCGCATTCAATCGACGGCAAACTTGGATAGTCGACAAGCTCCAGCTTCGGCTCGCGAGAATCGCCATTGGTTTTTCGCCCAGAATTATTTTCCTGGTTAAGCGGAGCGAAGTCCTGTCGCAATCGGTGTTTGAACTCGAACCTCAAACCCATTAATCGCGGACTTGAATCGCGAGATATATAAAATTTCGTTTTTAAGAAGTCCGGAACAAGTTTGCCTAGCTTAAACATGTGTTCGTTGTTCGGCGCGAGAAGTTCGACCTCATCTACTATTTGTCCAGCCACCAGAACACCTCTTGAACTAAAGCTGCTCGAGTTAATATGCTGCCAAGCATTCATCCCCGGCCAAGCGATCGCGTGCGATTGACAGCTAAGACCGGATTCCGTGATCGCCCCGCGATGGTCCCCGCAAACGGTAGAGTAATGTGGAAGATCAAACTTTTTTCTGAAGGCGTCCGTCGATGCGTTCGACAAATCCGTAATGTTAGATACGAAACTCATGTAAATGGAAAGTCCATCGTACCGGCTTTGAGAGACCGATAAGCTGCAAGCCGCTTCGAGGTCCTTGAAGTAGGGACTCATTCCGGAAGAGACCATGTAGCGATCGCCTGCGGCGACCGAGCGCGCGAAGGCCCGCACGAACTCTGGAAAATCAAGTTTTGATACGGCTCGGTCCCACGGAAAACCAAAACCTAAACGTTGTCTTGCAGCCGCGACTTTAACCGCGGAAAGTTCGGCGCCTTTTTCGGCGAGGTAAGCCGTCATGGCACGCACAGCCTCATGATCTTCTGCATTCATGATCATCGCTTGCTTTGGGTCGACATCGACAGATTCAGCAATCGCCAGAACCGCGGGATCTGAACACAACGCTGAATCTGTTTTTGAAAGACGTTGGCATTGTTCTTTTGCGGGTTTTTTCATTAGAAGTCGCGCGCCCATCACCATTTCGTGAAGCAGTAATGCTGCACGCGGTTTCAGGCGTTGATTGAAGTAATGCTTTTGGCCCTTTAGCGGTGATTTCGATTCTGGATTCGGTTCGCCGACCAGCCCGGAAAATCGTTTTAGGTTTTTGTTGGCCCTCAGCTCTCTTATGATGCCGCGAAAAAGTGCTCGAATAACACTTTAACAAACGCGATGGAACTCGACGACCGCATTGATCAACTTCTATCAACCGGTGAATTCCTATATAAAAACTCGGAAGTTACTTTTCATTTCTATTTCGTCAACGCCGTGAACACGCGGTCGAGGCAATTAGCTCACTGATACATGCGATTCAATTAAAAAAGGGGCCACGATCTGTGACCCCTTTCAGAGATAGCTGCTAAGTTGCCGTCAGCGGCCGACTGGTGCAGAGTGCGTTTGCCTAATGCGTTTGTAGCTGATGACCCAAATGCTGCGGCTTTACGCCCGAGCCCCGTTCGGGACGATTCTTAAAGAGTTCTTTCGGATTTTTGATATCAAGAGCGTTCACCAGGACCTGGTCGACGTGGTCAACCAAGATGATTCGCAGTTCTTTCAATACTTCCTTCGGAATATCTTTGATGTCTTTCTCGTTCTCTTTCGGACAGATGATTGTTCGAATTCCTCCGCGGTGAGCCGCAAGAGTTTTTTCTTTCAAACCACCAATCGCCAGCACGCGTCCGCGCAGCGTCACTTCACCAGTCATCGCAACTGTGCGACGAACCGGAATTTTCATACACGCCGATACAATCGAAGTTGTGATCGCACAGCCTGCAGACGGTCCATCTTTCGGAATCGCGCCTTCTGGGAAGTGAATGTGAACGTCGACGTTGGCAAAGTACTCTTTATCTAGGCCAAAAAGTGGTCCTCGCGAGCGCACATAGCTCATCGCTGCCGAACAACTTTCTTTCATCACATCGCCAAGTTGACCGGTGATGGTGAACTTACCTTTACCTGGAACAATCGTAACTTCGATGGGCAAAAGATCCCCGCCAACTTCTGTGTACGCCATTCCATTGGTAAGTCCAATTTCGTTCGCCTCCTCGATTTTACCATGCTTGTACTTATGCGGACCAAGAAGCTCGACAAGTTTCTTCGGCGTGACCGCGAAACCTTTCGCATACTTGCCAACACCTTTTCCAGCTTTGCCGACCGCCTTCTTTTCTTTGGTCGCACCGCCAGCTTTTGATTCAACGATAGCACGTTCTTTAATCAAGACAGTTGCGACTTTTCGACAAACGTTCGCGACTTGGCGCTCGAGGTTACGGACGCCCGACTCCCTTGTGTAAAACTGAATCAGGTGACGAATTGTAAGATCCGGAATTGTGACTTTGTAGTCAGTCAAACCGTGCATCTTCAACTGCTTTGGCACCAGGTACTTGCGAGCAATATGGAACTTTTCGTTTTCAATGTAGCCTTCGATGCTGATCACTTCCATCCGATCCAGAAGTGGACGTGGAATCGTGTAAAGCGAGTTCGCGGTCGTGACAAACATTGATTTCGAAAGATCGTAGTCCACTTCAAGATAATGGTCATTGAAGGTCGCGTTCTGTTCTGGATCTAAAACCTCAAGCAGCGCCGAGGAAGGATCGCCACGGAAGTCACTCGACATTTTGTCGATTTCATCTAGCAACAATACTGGATTTCCAGTGTCAGTTTTACGGAACGCCTGAAGGATTTTTCCGGGCATCGCACCGACATAGGTCTTTCTGTGGCCTCTGATTTCCGCTTCGTCTCGAACTCCGCCAAGCGAAATTCTCGCAAAACTTCGACCCAGCGACTTCGCAATCGATCGCGCCAGCGATGTTTTACCAACGCCTGGAGGTCCAACAAGACAAAGAATTGGTCCACGCATATCGGGCGCAATCGCCTGAACGGAAA
Source organism: Deltaproteobacteria bacterium (assembly GCA_017302795.1). GTDB lineage: Bacteria > Bdellovibrionota > Bdellovibrionia > Bdellovibrionales > JAMPXM01. The sequence goes on from JAFLCB010000005.1 coordinate 119,135, forward strand.
GATGTTCTAGAATCCGCTCTTTCACTTTTTCGAGACCCCAGTGATCCTCATCTAAGATCCGCTGCGCCTCGTGAATATCATGTTTGTCGGTCGAGTAGTTTTGCCATGGCAGACCAAGCATCCAGTCGATATAGTTGCGAACGACCGTCGCTTCCGCCGACATCGGCGACATCATTTTCAACTTCTTGATCTCTTTCAACGTCTTTTCTCGAGCTTCCGGAGATAATTTCTTTTTCTTGGTCTGCTCTTCTAACTCAAGAATTTCGGCTTGGTAATCGTCCTTCTCGCCGAGTTCTTTTTGAATCGCCTGCATTTGCTCGTTGAGGTAGTATTCCTTTTGCGAACGCTCCATCTGCTTCTTCACGCGCGTACGAATCTTCTTTTCGACTTCAAGAATTTCGATTTCGCCCGACATCATTTCTAGCAGCTGCTCGAGGCGTTTACCTGGATCGTTCAGCTCGAGGATCTTTTGTTTGTCTTCCAGCTTCAAATTCATTTGTGCGGCGATGATATCGGCAAGCTCAGAAGAGTTTTCGATGTTGGTCACCTTCATGAGGATTTCCGGCGGGATGCGCTTGTTCAGCTTTACGTATTGTTCAAAGGTGGCCTTCACGGACCTCATCAACGCCTGTACTTCTACTTCTCGTTCACTGATTTCAGGAAGGTCTCGCACTTCAACCATGAAAAAGCCGTCGTTAGAAATATAACGTTCAATTCGAACGCGACGTTTGCCTTCGACCAACACTTTCACTGTGCCATCAGGCAAACGCAAAAGTTGGATGATCGATCCAACGGTTCCGACATCATAGATGTCCCCCGCTTCTGGGTTATTAGTCTTTGCATCTCGCTGAGCCGCGAGAACTATATCGAGCTGCTTTGACATCGCTTCTTCAAGCGCGTTGATCGACTTTTCGCGGCCCACAAATAGTGGCATCATCATGTGCGGGAAAATAATTAAATCCCGCAATGGCAACATTGGCAATTGGTGCGTTGCCGCACCTTCACCTGCACCTGATCCACCTGATTTGTCGGATGATCGATCGTTCTTGCGTCCCGACATAGCCCCTCCTCCGTGATAAGTACTTGGTCGTACTGGTCGTATGCTTTACTAAATATCCAAAGTTCGTCTTCGAACAGAAACTCCTTTTCAGAGTTTCCTTCTTAATGATGGCAGACCCGCGCCGAAGAGCAATCGGTCAATTTCAAACGCCGAATTGCGTTCGGCCCTCGGACCTATTGAACTTGAGGCCGTTGCCGTCTTTGTAAAGATTTAACGAATGGAAAACGCTGGTCTGCCATAAGAGGCACCTATGGTTCTCGACTTTGGTTTGGGCTCCACGCAGTTCACTAAAAAAAACGCCCAGTCTCCCAGGCGCGTCGTGACTCAGCGCATTTCAAAAATGTAGGCGGTACCTTTTGGTAGCGCAGGGATGTCAAAGGCCGCAGCGACACATTTAAGCGCCCTGCTTCTTTTGAGTCTCTAGTTCTTCGAGTGCGCGCATCTCGTCGTCGGTGCGATAGATCAACGTCGGCTGCTTCTTGTTCACAATGACGTCTTCATCGATAATGCATTCTTTGACGTTTGTTTTCGAAGGAATTTCGAACATCACATCAAGCATCGCCGTTTCGATAACACCGCGAAGACCGCGGGCACCGGTTTTACGGATCAAAGCTTGCTTTGCGATTGCACGCAAAGCCTCGTCGGTGAACTTCAAATCTACTTTCTCGTAGCTCATAAGCTTCGAGTATTGCTTCGTGACCGCATTTTTTGGTTTTACCAAAATGTCGATCAGAGCCTCTTCGCTCAATGGGTCAAGAACCGCCGTCACAGGCATACGGCCGATGAATTCCGGAATTAGACCGAACTTCACCAAGTCGTCTGGCTCAACAAACTGAAGAACGTTTATGTCGGCATCGCGCTCGCTGGAAGTGCGGATGTCTGCACCGATTCCGAGGGACTTCGAAGAGCGACGGTTTTCGATAACTTTGTCGAGACCGACAAACGCACCACCCACGATGAAGAGAATGTTGCTGGTATCGACTTGAATGAATTCTTGCTGTGGATGTTTACGACCACCTTTAGGGGGGAGGTTCGCAACTGTGCCTTCGAGAATTTTCAAAAGTGCTTGCTGAACGCCTTCGCCCGAAACGTCGCGCGTAATAGATGGATTTTCGCTCTTGCGAGAAATCTTGTCGATCTCGTCGACGTAGATGACGCCCTTTTGTGCTTTCTCAACGTCATAGTCAGCCGCCTGAAGGAGGTTGAGAACAACGTTCTCAACATCCTCACCCACATAGCCGGCCTCAGTCAGAGTCGTCGCATCCGCCATAGCAAAGGGAACGTTCAAAATTTTGGCAATCGTTTGTGCGAGCAGGGTTTTGCCGGATCCGGTTGGGCCGATTAGAAGGATGTTCGACTTCTGAATTTCGACATCGTCTTTTCGGTGTGTCGAAAGAGCGTTGATCCGCTTGTAGTGGTTATGCACGGCAACCGCGAGCGATTTTTTCGCCCGCTCTTGGCCGATCACGTAATCATCAAGGTAACTCTTAATATCAAGCGGCTTTGGAACCTTCAGCGTTGGCTTGACCGTCTCTTCGCGGTCTTTCTCCTCGGCAATAATATCGTTACATAGCTCGATGCACTCGTCGCAGATATAGACACCGGGGCCAGCAATCAGCTTTTTTACTTCGTTCTGCGTTTTGTTACAGAACGAACAACGAAGTATTCCGGAGCCTGATTCTTTTTTGTTCATTTTCACTTCCTACGTTCCTTGCTGCGTTCCAGGGCTGCGTTCCAGGGCTGCATTCTTAAGCTTTCGAACCTTTTCGAACTTTTACGACAGTATCTACGATTCCCCAATCCATAGCCTCTGTGGCGCTTAGATAAAAGTCCCGATCCATCGCTTTGTCGAGGGTGTCGTAATCTTTACCTGTATGGGCCGCGTAGATTTCTGTCAGACGCTTTTTCGTGTTCAACATTTCATTTGCAGCAATCTCAATGTCACTCGCCTGTCCCGACAAGCCGCCCATGATGTGCGGTTGATGCAGCATGACTCGTGCGTGGGGAAGAATAAAACGCTTCCCCTTCGCTCCTGCAGTCAAAAGCAGTGATCCCATACTAGCCGCGAGACCAATGCAGGTCGTCGCCACGTCACATTTTACAAACTGCATGATGTCATAAATCCCGAGACCAGAGGAAACTGAACCGCCCGGAGAATTTATATAGAGCTGAATGTCTTTATCTGGGTTGTCAGCTTCCAAAAAAAGCATTTGCGCGATGACAGCGTTTGCGACGTCATCATTAATGGGAGTTCCCAAAATAACGATTCGGTCCTTCAGGAGCCGTGAATAAATATCGTAACTTCGTTCTCCGCGTGCTGTCTGCTCTACAACTATTGGAATCAATGCCACAGCCGAACCCTTTCCTTCTCATCGAACTACCCGCAAGGCCTTCACGGAAGACCAAACGGCATTTACCTATCGGCCAACGTGGTCGCTAGCTGAAACGAAGCCAGTCCCCGCACCAAACTTTCACCAATGACCGCATTTATCGTCTCAGATCGATAAGTTAACATCATGTTGCGCAAGGTCGAGGTCGACCAAAGTAAGTCGCAAAATGATCTCTACAAATGTCTGGGACCCCAAATTGTAGGCGAAGATTCGCACCGAACACAATGAACTAAATAAATCATTCTCAACCGCGCACGCGGCCCTCCGCAGATCACAGTTTTCATTTTTTTACTCACTCCATTTTACTCACTCCGTTTTGCAAACAACGTGGAAATTCTGAGTCCACGTTCCATTTTCACTTCATGTGATTGACGCTCGCTGTCTAGGCTCTCCGCCTGGCAAAAAATTTGTGACGAAAGCGAAAGTCTGGGTGCCCCGAAATCAAACACTCGATTAGGATGTGCGACGTCGACCAGTCATTAACCAAAAGCAGAGGTCCTGGAAATATGCACGATGTTCTAGAAATTAAATTAGAAAAATCAAATCTCGATCACCTTAGCACCGATCTCGTTGTCGTATTCGCCGCGAAAAAACCAGGCGCAAAAGAATCTGGCAAAACGGCTAAGGGGAAGGGCCCGAAGTCCGAAGCGAAGTCGCCGAAAGAAAATATGGTGCTTCTCGAGGGCACCAGCAAATCCATCCACGCGAAACTCCAAGCAGCAGCAGAGAGTGGCTCAATCACCGGCGCCACATCAGAGTTCGTTTTATTTCGTGATGCTCAAATCGGTAGCGCCAAACATCTCGCGGTCATTGGTCTTGGTGAACTAAAGGACTTCGATGCCGAGGTTTTGCGGCAAGCTGTTGCGACAGCTTTCACTCAGGCGAAGGCGGCAAAAGTTAAGTCAGTTGCGTTTGGGATGGATACCTTACCGAAGGTAGACTTATCAGCCGAACAAATTTTGCAAGCGGCAACCGAGGGCGCGGGCCTTGCCAGCTACTCGTATTCAGAATTTAAAACTGGTAAAAAGGATGAGCGTGTTGCGACCGTCACGTTCGTCGCGAATTCAAAAAACAAAGGTCATGAAAAGGGCCTCGAGGTTGGGCGTACGGTCGTTGAGTGCGTAAACTTCTCGCGCTGGTTGGGCGATCGCCCAGGCAACCGAATGAATCCGACGACGCTGGCGGAGGAGACAGAGAAAGCCGCGAAGGGCACGAAACTTAAAGTCACCGTTTGGGATAAATCCAAAATCAAGTCGGAAAAGATGGGCTCGTTTCTATCAGTTTCGTTGGGATCCGTACAAGATCCAAAATTTATCATTATGGAATACAACGGAGCCGGCGCATCTAAAAAGCCGGTTTGCTTCGTGGGCAAAGGTTTGACGTTCGATAGCGGTGGGATCTCGATCAAACCATCAGCTGGTATGGAAGAAATGAAGTACGACATGTGCGGCGGCGCAAACGTTATCGGCGCAATGCTCGCGATCGCAAAACTGAAACTGAAGGTCAATGTTATCGGCCTCGTCCCTGCGACAGAAAATATGCCTGGTCCAAATGCGAACAAGCCGGGCGACATCGTCATCGCGCGAAACGGGAAGACGATAGAAGTGAACAACACCGATGCCGAAGGTCGTTTGATTTTGAATGACGCTTTGGTTTACGCCTGTGAACAAAAGCCAGCCGCAATTTTCGATGCTGCGACATTGACTGGAGCGATGGTTGTTGCCCTTGGCAACATTCACACTGGGTTCTTCACTCGAAACGATAAACTCGCAGCAAAAGTTGAAGCGGCAGCAAAAGCGACCGGCGAACTTGTTTGGCGCATGCCACTAACAGACTTTCATGTCCGCGACATGAAAGGCACCTATGCGGATTTATCTAACATCAGTTCAGGAAAAGGAGCGGGCAGCGCAACGGCAGCCGCTTTCCTCGAACAGTTCGTGGAAAAAGATATTCCATGGGCGCACTTTGATATCGCGGGAACCGGGTGGCACAACGGCGACCGTTTCCCGTATAACCCAAGAAAAGGCGCCTCCGGCGCGATGATTCGTACGTTTATCGAGTTAGCTCAGTCCGTTTAATTCGAAGCCCCCTTTGTGGGCTTCGACCAAAGTCGAGTTGAAGAGGGGCAGGCTCGCCCCTCTTTTCTTTTGGTGTTTGAGTTCGAGACGTTTTATTCCGATATCAAGGGAGAGTGTCCTTCGGAGGAACAATGTCAGCAAAGCACACGGACTTGTCATTTTGGGGTGGAGTCGCGACGTTTACGATTTTTGCCGCATTCGGATTTTGGATCTCCGTCAGCGCTTGGGACGGCATGGTCTACGTTTCAGACTTAAAATTGAAAGGCCTCTCGGGACGGGTTCCAGCTGCGATTCGAAAGGACCTCGACTTTTCTCGCCTCAACGGTGCCGAGCTCATGTCCGCTTCGCAAAAACGCTTATTGACGGCCGCGCGCGTGATCACAACCAGCAGAAATGTCGGTATCGAGTTTGGGCAGTTTATCATTCGCTCCGAGGAAGGCCAACGGCAGCTTGCATGCGACTTCTATGATCGTGTTCGAGTGCGACTTGAAGCAGATGGCATGGCTGTTTCTGGTGAAAAACCGTCCATCGAAGTGAATGCACCTTGTGCGACATCAAATGATTTGGCACTCACTGAACCAATTTGGATTCCGACCGACGAGATTCTTGCCGGTCGAGCGATTGATGGCGAGGCGACTTTCGCCAGTGTCGAACGCACATCATTTAAGTTTGTTAACATGACAAATCAGTGGCCTCGTCGTTGGGCCGTGACGGAAGTTACGCTTTTTCGTGAAGCAGATCCCGGCCAAGTTGTTCACGTTGACCAGTCCGATATGAAAGAATTTAATCGCAAGCCGCTGATTCTAGTGTGGCCGAATGAAACCACAAACTAATCACAAAGAATACTCGCTGAAGTAATTTGCGATTACTATTCGACGATCGAACACTCACTTCCACTGCCCAATCGGTCGTAGCCATTGTACCTGACGCCCATCTCTTTTGCTTCTCGGCCAATTGCCAACACACCAAGACGCGAGACCCATCCGTAGACATTTTCTAGGGGATGACCTTCGACAGAAATCTTTAGATCCGAAACACAAAGTCGTTTGTAAACCGCTCCGGGACTATTTAGCGACTCCGTTGGGCCTTTTTCAGAATGGGTCCGCAAAAAACCACCAGCCAGCTGACATCCAAAAAGGTAGAGCGTGGGTTCAGCAGTGACTCCCTCAGCTTGCACGATCGACGGTACTCCCTCTTGAATAATTACCTCTTCGACCTGCCGGCCGCCCTTGGCCGCCTTCATTTTCGTACGCGCTCGATTGTTCAGCTGCATCACCTCTTCGCCGGACGCCACTCGCATGACTGCTAACCCGTAGGTGCCTGCATTGTTTTTTACAAATGCTACCGGATCCTGATTGATTCCTCGCTCCGCATACATTTTTTTCGTGCGGTCCAACTGCAGCTGAACTTTTTGAGCAAGGTCTGTTCGACTCGCTACATCCGACATGTCAAACCCCGAAAACAATTCGGTCTCAACCGTCAACAGCCATGGGTCTACGTCAATAATACGAGCGAATTCAGTTGAGAGATCATTGTAGTGTTTAAAGTAATTCGATTTTTTTCGCTGCCACCAACCGAGTTCTCGCGGAGGGTTCAATTTCAAATCCAACGTCTCGCCCCATTCGGCGTAAAATTCTGAAAAATCGTTATTCGACACAACCAGATCGGGCTCGAAACAACTGCACTGAATTCGCCCGTTGGAAACCGTCACGGACACAACCTCCACTAGACGCCCAGACGCGGTTGTCATGACCGCTCTCTCGGTTGCAAGTCTTGGAATCGCGACACATACCTGAAGCCCGGCTCCGACAAGGATTTCTCGCAATGTAAAAACATTGTCCCAATAGTAGGGGTTGTTCGTGTGCTCTTCCGTGATCAACATCAGTTTTTTAACTGGCGAACCGCCAACGGCCGAATGATAGTGACGATCGATGTAGTACCGCACAAGAGGGGGTGCGCTTTCGCGATCAGTGGGACAAATATTATTGAAGCCCGCCGGATAAATATTGGCGTCAACATTGGCAACCTTGAAACCGGAATCGCGAATATCATAGCTAGAATAAAATGGAATATCGACTGCGCCCCGCTGTGCGCCAAACCAGTCTCGCAGCGGACCAAGGCTCTTCACGATCGCAGCGTGCAGTTCGACCTTTCGGTTATTCATCAAATGCCCCTCTTCGAGTTTTCGCGCATCAAACTACGCTGCAGAACCAAACTTGCTCCGACAATCGCCGCCGGCATTATGACAATACTCATTCCTGGAATTACCATTGCACCGCCAAGTCCGATCGCCAAGCCAGAATACAAATTCATGTTTTCCCGAAAATGTTGGAAACGCCTTTTCAAACTCCACTCCATCGCTTCAAAACTGTAGTCCGACACATCGAAAGATAGCATGTGCACGAATCCAAGCGTGGCAAGCAGGTTAACCACCGGGATCAGGGACAAAAGAAATAAAACCGCGCCCGCCACTACAAACACCGCGCTTTTCAAAAGGCTCACAACCAACATTCGCAACGTAAGCGGAACCCATTGTTGCAAGCGAAAGGGACGATCTTCGCGGATTCCCATTTTCACTAATGCGGCTTCCGCGAGCACAGAATAAAACGGCGCCACTACCAACCGAACGGCCATGTAGATCGCAACTCCCAAACCCAAGAGACCGATGGGCCAAAGTAAGACGTTGAGGAGAGTCATCGCCCATCCGCCGGGCACTAAAGACATCCACGCGCCCAGCTGCATCGCGACCCCACCAAGAGTTGCTCCAAGATAGTAAAGACCGGAAATAGTTAATACAGAGCCCAAAAGGACCGAGACCAAAAAGGGAACTATCGACAGGGCCCGAAGTTTAGAGTCTGATACCAAAATTTGAAATCCGCGGAAGATCGCTATGAGTCCAAAGAAAAAATCGCTCACTTGTCGTCACCCTCATCGCTTTCGCCACCTTCCCCGGGAAACACGGGAGTGGCATTAATCGCCTTTGCACGCTTTCCTTCTTTGCGGTGCAATGAGTCTGGCGTTTCGCCCTCGCCGACCGGGCGCTCGAGCATCAAAGTCGACTGCATGTTTTCTTCAAATGATTCCGCAAAATCCACGATTTTACGCAATGGACTTTCGGCCGTTGCCTGCTTTTCAATTTCTCCGACGAAGAGTGAGCGAAGCTGAATAATTGAATCCGACAGGCGCACCAGCCGCTTCCACCTTTCGCGTTGCTGCTCGCGTGCTGCGATGACAATTTCAGCGGCCGCTGGCACCGGCACAGCGTCGATTGACTTTCGTAAAGCACTGTAGCTTCCCAGCAGCTCGTCCGCTGCCAATCCTGCCCATGGCTGAATGCCAAGTTCAGCAGACTGAAGAAGGTAAATCTGGCTTCGTTCAAGCGGCACCAACGCCGATTCGAAACGCTCCCAGGTGATCTCGCCAAGCGGGCGATGGCCCATCGCATACAAAATTCTCGGGAGCCACTCGGGCTGTTCACCCTTTGCTACTTGTGCTCGCAAACGTGCAAGCTGCCGTTCCGCGAGATTGTAGTAGCGTTCGGCTTCCGAAAAATTCCTTTCTCGCGCATAGGCAGCCGCCAACCGTGCCGGCAATTCTGTCTGCGCGATCTCCTCGGGCAAACTTTTCGTGCGGCGCTCTGCATCCTTCAGTGCCGCAAGACTTCGATCGTCTTCACCCAACGCATCAAGAATCACGCCGACCCGAAGAAGCGAGAGACCCTGCAAGCGCGGTACGCGGCGACCTTTCTCGGCAACCGCTTGGTAAATGTCCAGCGCCGGCTTCAATTGGTCCAGAGCCTCATGGCATCTTGCCTGATTGAATTGCGCAGCAAGAGTCCAATTAGTTGTCGGCTGCGTCCGAAGAAAATCCGAGAAGCCTTTGAGCCCGCCCTCGTAATCCTGTTTTTCAAGCTTCGCAAATGCCTCTCGGTAAGCGGCTGGCGCAGCAGGAATCGGCGCCAAGTACGGGTCTTCTTCGAATCCCAGTACTCTTTTTATTTTTAAAACGGTGGGCGTTTCGGATTTACGATCCGCCGTGGAACAACCGCCGATCGCGAGACTGATCAGAAAACAAAAAAAGCTCGAGATCATCCGTGTTGTCATTTTTCTTCTCCTAAAAACAGCGCCAAAGATTCTAAGTCGCTCAGTCCAAAAATATCTTGCCGGTACTCTGGCACTCGGACGACTCGAACATCTCTATCGACTTGTTTTTCAAATTCCTCAAACTGATGAAAGCGAACCGTGTGATCAGCTCGAACTTTCTTGTACACCTCACGCAGACGTGTGACTGATTCTCGAAGAAACTCAGGCGTCGGCTGTTCCATCTCGCTGTCGGACGGCAGATGCTCGGGAAAAGCACGATTCAAAATGCAGGCACCCAACCTGTAGCCAAACTTCTTTAAGTGTCCATTCAAGTGTTGCGCTTCTTTCAATTTAGCTACGTCAAAGCTAGTGACTAAAACGAAAACAGACGAACGCGATTTTAGGATTGAATTCACAGCTTCGCTTCGGTCGCGGAGCTCTTTTTGAATTGACTGCATCGAGTGGAAAAAATCGATGAGCTCTTCAATAAATCTTGCACCTGTCAAAACTTCCAGCGATTTCAACGCGACTTTTGTTCCGCGCCCGATGAGGGTCGACACAATCCCCTGGCCAAGAAATCCAGCATTCGCAGCCGGGTTCATAAACCATTTTGTGATGTTGTCTTGAAAAAGGCCTCTGATTCTATCAGGTGCAGATAGAAAATCGATGGCGTGCTGGGTGGGCGGCGTATCCAAAATAATCAAATCATACTTCGGCCCATCGGCCTCTGTCGCCTCATACGCCTGAAGCAGTCTTTCGAGCGCAGTAAATTCCTGCGATCCAGACAGTGTCGTCGATAGCTGCTCATACAGCCGATTTTTCGCAAGCCGCTTCATAAGCTCTGGATCAGTCGCGTGAGTTTGGATAAAGCCATCAAAAACTTTTTTCGAATCTATGACAGCTGCGTGCAATGTTCCCGAATTACTTGCGGCTCTCGCAACCTCTGAAGCTGGCACTAGGCGTTCTTCTACGCCGGTCAAGTCAAGACCCAGCGCCGAGGCAAGACGCTTTGCTGGATCCACGGTCACCACGAGAACGCGGCGACCCAATTGGCGTCCGCGCAAAGCCAAAGCAGCTGCCATCGTCGTTTTTCCAACTCCGCCCGAGCCAACACAAACCAATACCCGATGTTCATTTATGAGCGCATCCAAAGATCCCGTAGGGCCTCCTTTGCTGCTTGCACCATTTCACGCGGCGATAATGACAAGAAACGCGGTATGTATTTTACCGGCCGCTGCAAAGTTTCCCGCTTCTGCATTTCGCCCAGTTGCTCGATCAGCGCATTTTGATTTTTAATTTGCGAGGCAAGGCCGGCTGCGTATTTCGAAAGCTCAGATTTTCCCAAAGCAGAAATCGCTGTTAGCTCGGCTTCGGTCAAAGGCAAATCGAGGTGCCGATTTGCGATCACTTGAATGGGCATGTGAAATTCGCTTGTCACCGCTTTCACAAACTCTTCAGTTTCCGCGATCGGCAACTCCTCCAAAAGTGTTACAACAACCAAGCCCGAGATGGCTGGATCGCGAAGAAGTCGATCAATTTCGCCCGAATGTTGAGCAATGGGGCCGATTTGAATAGCTTCCGCCATGCCTTTTGGAGTGCGAAACATAGCTAATGCGTGGCCTGTCGCCGGCAGATCCACAACAATCGTGTCGTAATTCATCGATGGCCCAACGCGGCGAATACCAGATGTGACTTTTCCAAGAATAGCGATTTCGCCAAGTCCAGGTGCGACGTTCACCAAAGCCTTCATCACTTTGTTTTCGAAGAAGATTTTGTAAATTCGCTCGAGCTTCAGAAGGTGCAGAACATATTCGCGAAGACAGCTCTCTCCGCTCCAGATTGCGAGGTCGAATCCGAGGCCCGATGCGCGGGGGACGTGATCAACCTGAGAAAGCTCTAAGAAATCACGGAAGTACGACCGGTCACCGGTTTCAACCAGAAGTGTGCGACGACCAGCTTCGACGGCCCCTGCGGCCAAAGCGGCCGCCACCAACGACTTTCCCACTCCGCCTTTGCCAGAAACAAAGACAAACGGGCGAGCCGTAAAGCTTTGCTGGTTTCCTTTGTCCACACCCGACTGCTGACCCTGCAACTTATCCCTCTTAGTAGGCATTCTCGATGACCCTATAAACGCCACCGTTTCACACGTCGTCAAATACCATTCAGAAACACGAAAACATTAGACTTTTCTAGACGGTTCTCCTATCAATTCGCCACTTCTTTATTTAGGGGACACACAGTTCATGAAAGCCACTCTCGAAACCGTATCGAAACTTGAGCGCAAACTTAATATTCAGGTTCCTGCTGCAGAGGTTCAAGCCGCGTTTAACACGGCGTATAGCTCAATTCAAAAGCATGTCGCGATCAAAGGCTTCCGCAAGGGCAAAGCGCCGATCAATGCCGTCAAAACAATGTATGGCGACCGCGTCAAACAGGACGTCGTAAATGATCTAGTTCAAAAGTACTATTCCACCGCACTTCGCGAACACTCATTGGACCCAGTAAGTTTCCCAACTATCGAATTCGATGCGCTTAATGAAGCAGCAGACTTCGCTTTCACCGCTGAATTTGAAGTTCGACCCGAAGTTGTATTGAAGCAGGTAGAAAAACTATCTCTGCAACGAGAGAAATTTGAAATCCCGCCCGACTTTATCGCTAACACGCTAGAGGACATTCGTAAAAGCCGTGCCACCAACGTTCCGGTCCTTGAAGATCGCCCCGCACAAAAAGGCGATATCGCAGTTTTGGATTTCAAAGGCTACCTTGAATCTGGTGAATTAGAAAACGGATCGGCCGAAGGTCACGAGCTCGAACTGGGATCAAATATGTTCATTCCTGGCTTCGAAGACGCCGTCATAGGCATGAAGGTTGGAGTTGAGGGTGAAGTCGCCATCAAGTTCCCTGATGATTATCACGTCAGCCACCTCGCCGCACAGCCGGTAAAATTCAAAGTCAAAATTCAAAAGCTCATGAAAAAAGAGCTGCCGGAGTTGAACGACGATTTCGCAAAAGCGTCTGGCGCAAAGTATCAAAAGATGGATGACCTCATCGCAGGGATCACCGACGAATTCACAAAACGCGAAGAAAAAAGAATCAAAGACGAACTCAAAGATCGCTTGATGAAAACCTTGGTCGAAAAAAACCCAGTTGAAGTCCCAAAAGCGCTTTTGACTGAACAGAAAAAAGCCCTCGTCGAAGACCTGAAAAAGCGCATGGAAGGTCAAGGCATGGGCGGTGAACAGTTCGAAGACTACAAAGACAAATGGGACGCGGACTTCAGTGAAACAGCGACATTCATGATTCGCTCAAGTTTCTTGTTGGACAAAATTTCTACGGACAACAACCTCCGCGCAACAGACGCCGATTTGGATGCAAAATTTGAAGAATACGCGAAGCAAACTGGTATCGAGCTTGCGCGCGTCAAAGAATTCTATTCTGAAGAAGATCGCCGTTCACGTCTGCGCTATCAGTTGACTGAAGAGCGCTGTGTCGATTGGCTTGTATCGAGAGCCGACGTAAAAGAGGTCAGCAAAGCCGACCTCGAAAAAACGTCGAACTAGCTTGAGGTAAAAAGCTAGCACGCAGACGGTCATCAAGAGCTGGGGGGCGGCTTGAGAACAGAAAACTTGGGAACACAGGTCTCATCTGATTTTTCAGGCTCGGCTTGCCGCGGGCTGCTCTTGATTGCCAGCGTTTCCTTGATCGGCTTCGCGACCGCCTGCGGGCCGCGCGCCAACAAAGGTGGGCCTGAAGAACCGAAGGCCGACGGCCCGGTTGTCGTCAAAAATCTTGGCTGCGAAGAGGTGTCCGGCCCTTTGATTGTCCCGGTGGGACCAGAGGGCCCTACTAGGAAAACCGAACTTCTTCGAATTGCGCCCCGCAAAGACAGGTTCTGTGCCATCGTTCTTTCTATCGACCCAACGTTCCTCGGCTGGCTAAATTCTGGCGACAAGTCGTTTGAGTACCGCAAGAGCCATCCCGGCGACGAGATCAGTCACATTATCTTTTTCGACAACAAAGCTCTTACACTTGTGGCCGTTGCTGACGTCGTTGAAACCATTGCCGGTGATCCGCTTGAGATTTCGGAACTCACATGGCGCCGTTCCGGCACAACAGTGGACGGCCTCATGAGCTACTTCGGGGATCGCCCCGTCGGGTTTGCAACTGAGCTTAAAAACTTTCGCTCACTTCCTAGCCCGATTTCACTGGCAGCCGCCCGAACGCTGGATCCAAAGTTCCAACGTCCCTACGGTTATCTTTTCGTAGATCGCCATCCCAAAATTAATGACGCCATCATGGCGCAACTTGGAATTACTAAACAACAAGCCGAAACTACATCCGAGCCGCTCTAAAATGACTCCGGATGAAACAGTGGGAGCATACGGAATCCGTTTTGCGCCTTCACCAACTGGACCCTTTCACGTTGGAAACCTCCGCACAGCGTGGGTTTCCTGGAAAATTGGTCAATCACTCGGACAACCGTGGATTATTCGAATAGAAGATATCGATACCGCGCGAGTCAAAGAGGATGCGTGGTCAAATCCCTCAACCGGCCAGCTTTCGGACCTGAATAAGCTTGGCCTCATTCCCGATCAGCTGCTGCGACAATCTGAAAATCACTCACGTCACGAAATGCTCTTTAGAAAAGCGGTCGATGAAGACCGAGTGTATCCATGTGATTGCTCTCGAAGCGATGTGCGGGCGGCGCTTACTGGTTTTGCCAGTGCTCCTCACGAGCGCGAGCCCGAGTATTCGGGCCATTGTCGAAACTTAGAAAAACATCGGACGCTGAATCCTGTCGAGACACTTGCGTGGAGATGGAAGTTGGAAGACCCAAGTGGTCGCTTTGATCCAGTCATCGCACGAACGCAATTAGAGGGAACTCAGTTGAATCAAGGCGATCAATCTCGACACTTTCAACCTGGGTACCATTTCGCGTGTGCGGTGGACGACGCCGACGGCGGATACCGTCTACTCGTGAGGGCTTGGGATCTCGCGCCCGCTGAAGAGATACAAAAGAACATCCGGCGATGGGTGTCTCCCGACAACATGTCGCGGGTGTTCCACTGTACATTGGTAACTTTAGACAACGGTAAACGGCTTGAGAAACGAACCAAAGGAATCACACTCACAGAATTGAAATCCGGCGGGCTGAACGCCAAAATGCTTGTTCAAAAGTTTGAAGAAACAATCGATATGAAAAAGGCCGTCAGCGACATCAAGACGGCCGAAAACAACGGCCAAGAGTTTCCCGTGTTGGGCGAAGCCAGAAAAACCATCGGCCTTTCTGAACTTTCAATCCGCTCCTAATTGGCCTCTAGCCATTCCTTTAAAGTCATCCGCTTTGATTTTACAGTTCCCGTCAGTCCAGACTTGGGATCAGGAATATATCCATACGGCGGAATTCCTCGAACGGTATGCCATTCATTTTTTTCTCGGAAAGAAGCCATCAGTCCAGGCGACTGCTCCAGTCCAAAAATCGTAATCCCAATCGGACCAGGCAATCGCACGTGTCCCCACACCATTTGCTTCGCAACAAACGTGGACTTCAGGTCAAAGCGCTCAACCAGACGCAGCAATGCCGCTGGTGCATCGTAATGTTCCAGCCAGCGCCTGTCGAACCAACTTGTACAAGCAGCGGCGCAACTTTCTTGGGCCAATGTAAACTTGCTCGAATCAAATTCCGGAGCAATCGGCTCACCTTCTTTAACGCCCGCACCGCGACTGTGCTTAGCGATCAATTCGTGTCGTTGTCTTGTTCTAATAAAATCGAGAATCGCCTTTTGTTCAGCCGCGGTGATTGGCAAAGTCAGTTCCATCAAAGCGGCACTCTGAAATCCCATTGGCGTAAAGCGCCCCAAGTGAAATTCACGTATAAACTGAAACGAAAAATAGTATTTTCCAACCCGCAGCGATGCCGTGCCGGGATTGTTGGCTGGGTGATCGTTCAAAACTAGTCCCACTGTGTCTTTACCAACCTGGTTCATCCAAGCGTTTAACTTAACGGAAGGAACGCCGGTCACGACAAACTCGCCTTTCGCCGGAAAGCGCCCCAGGGCAGATTGTCTTCCAGCAGGTGTCAGCGCCCAGCGAGTCACGTACGAAGTGTCTTCTAGGCCCATGCTTACCAGTGCTTTTGTGTAGTCAACTTTTACCTGGCGCAAGTCGACGTCCGCAAAAACCGGCTCAGCTTCCGCTGCCACTACTTTGAATTGCTGCTCACAACGAGTAGCGGAATGGGCGGCATCCATTGCAGCGACAATCGTCAGAACTAAAATGGCTAGAAAGAATCTCAACTTCATCGAGCACCTCTTCTTCCGGATACGACCGGTACGCTTACGAACATCGCCTCACATCGCTGCGCAACTGGCAAACGGCGCAACTCGGCCGCAGTTCTTACAGGTGTTGCCTCTTCAGCAGGTTGTGCGCGTTCAACCACCGTCAACGCCGGACTCCTGGTCGTCGTGCGCGCCACTTTCGATCGATTGTCGAGCATTGAGCCAAGTTCGACAGCATCAACAGCATATCGACCCAGTCGTCGCTCGGCGACAATACCCTCGGCAGTCTGAGGCCCCTCAAGAAGCGCAAAACCAATCACTGGATCTGGGCTCGCAGCCGTTGTCTTTGGCGTTCTCGCTTCGATCACCAAAGTTCCGTCGATCATTTTGTACAGATAGTAAAAGGCAGCTGTCGAAAGCGAACGGCGGAGTGGTGACACGCGGCTTTCAGTTTTCAGACGCGTCCATTCATTGGCTAGGAGCTCTTGCAAGCGTTCATCACTTTGCTGCGCCTGCAAACTCGCAAGCGTCGCCGGAGAAAGCTGAGCAAGCTTTGCTCGCCATTCTCCCAGGATTTTGTTCAACCCTTTATCTCGACCGAAGCCAAAGTCGGCTTCGGTCAGCCGCAGGCCCGTTATCTTTTCTGCTTCCTGAGCCGCGATCTGATCAAATAGCTTTTGGATTCCATCTTTGTCCATTCTTGCACGAGGATCGATTTCGTTGATCGCACGCAGCAAGTACGCAGCTAAGGTTTCAAAACCGTTTACGTTGCGAATTAATTTGTAATACCAACTTCCCAAAAACGCGACACCCTCAGCACCTAGGCCCAGGGCATTCGAAAACTTTCCCCAGGTGAAAGGATCGCTGAAATGTGCAAATCTCGCGAGCTTGCGATTCTGTCTTACCGCCAATTCCGTGTCGAAACGAAACCCGTCATTATCTTTGAACATGACTTCGCCTGTCGGAAGCCAACCATCGCCAGTTTTTTTCAGCCGATAGTAGAAATTTTGAGTATGAAGTTCGCCAGGTAAACCTTCTACCAGTCCCATTCCTAAGTAGCTGCGGAGAAGCGGACGAATAATTCGCTCTTGAACAAAATCCAGTGGCCTCTCTCCAGCCAGAGCGGCCATATCTTTGATATTTAGACCTTCCACGGCATTCGCTCCCGTGTTTTGTAGAATGAACGCCGGGATCCAGCGATAGCCACGACCAGGATTCATCAAATCCGGAGCGACCTCTCGAAAAATGGTCGACGCAATTTTGCCCTTGGGCTGCATCGCCGCGGGTTCAAGCATGAACTGCACGCCGTATTTTTTCATCTGCTCACCTGGAACAGATTCGATGGCCTCGCTCATGATGATCGCTCGTCGAGCCTTTTTGTCGGTGTTGATGCGGACGGATCCGTCGATCTCTTTATGTATCGAAACTTTCACCCAGTGCACTTCCGATGGCTTTTCAGAATCCATCACGATCAACGACCGAGGACTAGAGGTGGTCATCGCGTCGTAGTGGTAAACAATCCCGAACTTTTCAATAAGATCCGCGTAAGCACTGACGTAGTTGGGATGAATAAAAAACCGGTTGTACTTGCGGCCACTCTTTTCAAATTGAACAAGAGATTTGGTTTCCGCGGTCGCGTAGTCAGAGAGATGCGAAAACTCCATTTCGGAAATTGGAATTGGGATATAGGGAACTTTGAAAGTCGTGAATTCGGCCGGAGCGAAAACACCTAAACTCTTTAGGTCGTTGGACTCTTGCGCATGAAGGTTCGCTGCTTTCTCGAGCTGCATCACTTCAGCAAGGGGCTTGGGCATCCGTCGCATCAAGCTTTCTGGTGACGACACATCGGTCGCAATCACAGTCGCTTCGGCGTTTATCGGACCTGAAAGTATTTGGTGTCGCCCGACTTTTCCTTTCGCGACCGGCTCTTCGCGAGTTTTGAAATATCGAATTTCAATATCGCGCTCTGGTGGCTGATCCATTCCTATTGGAAGTAGCCACCGAAGTCCTGCTCGATCGCGAACGAGGTGCATCCCTTCAGGAATCTCAACTGCACCCGTTTTTGGAACTTGTCGTGGTGAATCGTTTTCGGCATTGACCGCTGGCGCTCCAGCAATCAGCACAAAGGCCAAGGCGACGACGATCAAAAAGATCGCCAGATTCGCTATTCGTCGCATGCATCCCCCCCAGAACTGCAAACAATCAGTATCGAAGAGCGGGGTTTAGCTTGCTCATTGTGTAACCGCGATCAGACTCAGGCTGACTCGCAGCGCAATGTAAAATTGAATATGGATCGTGAAAGAATGTTGGTGAAAATGAAAAGAAAATCGAACGGATAGTTGAAAAGGTTCACCATTCAGTGCCGTTCGAACTAATGCATTGCACAAGTATCGCTGATAGAATCTCGCAATAGTTGAATTTCCTCTGCTAGCCTAACCCGCATTAACACCACGATTGAAGAGCCGTGCGAGGAGTTCTGTATGTCGAGACTGTTTTCTAAGATATTACTGACTGTGTTTCTAACAGCTTTCTTTTCTGGGGTTCAGTCCGCGGCGGCGCAAGCTGGATTCAAAAACGGAAACACCTTCGATTACAAGTCCGCTGTCGGAGACGTTTCCGTTCATTGCCCAAATACAGGCGGAGGAAGCCCTCCTGGCGGACCAAGCGGTCCGACCTTCGCAAACTATCGTTGCTATGGTTACTCACTTACTCCAGGTGACGCAGATTACTTTGTTGGACCGAAAGTTAATGCCGATGAAGTCGAGCTTTCGGCGGTTCGAGCAGATGGCAGCAAACGATCGAAAACGAGTGAATATGAGTCCGCAAAAGGGCAATCGAAAGACACTTTTAATCTTTGGATAGAAACGCTTTTTCAAAAGCCACTTTTGAAGATGGGTCGTAACGATGTGACGTGGACGTTGAAGCGCGGAGGCCGAACGGTCCAAACCGGCTCATTCATCGCAGAAGTTTTTGATCGCGGTGACCTGCGCTGCCCGTCAACTTCAGAAACCTCTTGGGACCCAAGTGATTGTCAAAACTCAGGTCGCATTTGCAGCGATTATTTTTTCCGCTATGGGAATCAGTGCCGGTAGAAAGGCCCTAACCGGCTTTCCGCTTACGGTTTTTTAGTTTCAGCCGGCGCCGTCTTGTCAGGAGTTTTCTCGGCGGCTTTTTCGGCCGCTTTCTCTGCAGCTTTCTCTGCAGCTTTCTCTGCAGCTTTTTCTGCGGCCGCAGAGGAACCACCGAACTTTTCCATGACCCTCCAAGCCTTGATATAGTTGTAAGCTTGAAGAACTTGGAAATCCTCGTGAAGAAGCTTGTCCCGGGGAGACATGTTTGTCTTCTTGGTCGAATCCTGTTTGTACCAAAAGGACATTGAATCCGATGAATCTGACTTTTTACCTTCCTTGGATTCCTTTTCTTTATCGCTCAACAAATGTCCGCCGAGATCTTGCTCTCGTCGCACTTCCCGACGAATGATTGCCTTTTTGAACTGCTCAGGGTCGACATCTTCGACCACCACGTCAGGTTTCACGCCTTCCGACTGAATAGATCTACCGCTAGGGGTGTAGTAACGCGCGACCGTCAGCTTTAGACCAGAGCCATCACCCAACTTAACAACCGATTGCACACTGCCTTTTCCAAAAGTTCGTTGCCCCATAATCAGTGCTCGTTTGTTGTCTTGCAGTGCGCCGGCAAGAATTTCAGAGGCACTTGCCGAGTACTCATTTACGAGGACGACGATCGGGAAACCGCTATAGGTGCCCTCTCGTTTCGCATAGATGACCTCTTTTTCTTTTTTGTTGCGCCCGATCGTACTGACAATCGCGCCTTCCTCTAAAAACAGGTCGCTGATTTTTACAGCCTGGTCCAAAAGTCCTCCGGGATTTCTCCTAAGGTCGACCACCAGACCACGTATAGTCTTCGACTTTTTCGTAACTTCTTTTAAGGCTTTCTCAAAGTCGGTAGCGGAGTTCTCGATGAAACTTGTAAGTCGAATGTAGCCGAAACCCTCGTCGAGCTCTGTGAACTTAACCGACTTCAATTTTACAGTGCCGCGAGCAACCGTAAATTCTTTCGACTTTTCGAACCCCTCTCGGAAAATCCCCATGCGCACTTTGGAACCCTTTTTACCGCGCATTCGTTGAGCGGCTTCGGCAAGACTTAAACCCTTTGTCGATTCACCGTTGATCTCGACGATTTTGTCTCCGGCCTGAATTCCCGCTTCCCAAGCTGGGGTATCTTCGATGGGCGAGATCACTGTCAGTACGTCGTTTTGCAACGTAATTTCAATTCCAAGTCCGCCAAACTCCCCGCTCGTTTCGCTCTCAAACTCTTTGTAGACTTCGGGCGGAAGGAAGTTTGTGTGGGGATCAAGTTCTTGAAGCATCCCCTTTACACCGCCATAGATCAGTTTTGTCATGTCGACTTCCTCGACGTAATATTGCTGAACTAGGTTCAAGACTTTTGTGAATATCTGTAGATCGGCGTAACGTTCTTTTGCATAAGCGAGGGTGCTGCTTGCAGAGATAGCACCAAGTGTAAAACCAGCCAGTCCGATCGATGACAAAAAAGCAATCGTGATGACTCCGCGAGCGGTTTTATTGAACTTTACCATTTAGCATCTCCCTGTTGCGCATCTTCTGACTGAGCTGCGAGCTTACGTTCTAAATTTTTACTCATTTGTCCAGTTTGGATAGCACTCTGACGAGAAATCCAATGTGCCGGATTTTCAGGTTCAGAAAAATGGCGAAACTCAAAATAGAGTTGACCGCTGGAGGCGGCCAGTTTTTGTCCTCGGAGAACTCGGGCGCCAGTTTCGGTCTCGACTTTAGCCAGTCCGGCGTAGATGGAATAATAATGATCATCATGATCAACAATAAGGGCGTTTCCATAGCCCGTTAAAGCGCCTTGAAAAACCACAGTGCCGTCGTCCGTCGACACAACCGGGGTGTCAATTCCAACATCTATTAACCAACCTTTGTGGCTGATCTTAAACTGATGCTTTTCATCTACGTGTAGACCAAATTCTCTTGCGATCTGCCCTGATCCGACCGGGGCAAGGAGTGTTCCTTTTTTCTCATAGATAGATGGCTTCAGCAGCTGCGCAATTTCAACATCACTGACGTTGACGGTTTGTCGCAATCGGCGAATTTCGGAAATGCGCTTTCTGGTTTCACCGTCGATTCTGTTTGCAAGCATCGACTTCGCTTGATGCTCTTGCGCCAGCAAGCCTTCTTGTTTTTGAATTCGTTTTTCAACCAAAAGAAGTTTTTCGACTTGACCACGCAGCTTCTTGCGCTGCTGACCCAACAAAGTAAGGTTCGAACGATAAGCTCGAATCAAATGGAAATCACGATCGGAAATTATTTTAAGATTTCTTAATGTGGAATCAAATTCAAATGCGTTCGAAGTAGAAAAAACGGCGCCAAAATAAGATTCACCCGAAATTTTGTAGAGTGCTCGCAGACGAATTTTTAAACTACTCCGCTGCCTAGCGATTTGGTCTTCCAGCGTTTTGATGGCCACGGCAACCGTTGCAACAGCGTCCTGACTTTGCAACAGTTCGTCCGTTAACTTACCCTTTCGCGACGAGATTTTCTTCATCCTCTGATTGATTGCGTACAAAGATCCAAGCAGTCGGCGCTTTTCGGCTTCTGATTCATTGATCACTTCTCGGTTCTCTCGAAGCTTTTTCGCGATTCCAGAGCCCTCTTCCGAAGCTCCAGCAATTGCTGAAAATGACATCAAAAAAACGCAGTATGCAGCGATTGGAAATGGAGCTCTCACCCAGTCACTCCCTTGGCCGCGACTCCGGTTAAGGCGGATTTTCGGGCGGCGGACCACCCATCGTTCATCGAGCGCACCGTGATGAATGCGCCGAGGGCGCCAAGCGCAGCCGCGAGAACGGCAATCGTCAATGCTTCGACAGCGGTAAAATAGCGAAATTCTTGCGCGATACGTGCGAACGCCAAGCTCTTTTTCATAATCGACATCTGCCAACTAAAAATAGCACCGTTCAACGTCAGCGCCATGACAATCGCGATCGTGGACAGCATCGCACCTTCGACGACATAAGGCTTTCTAATGAAGTCGGCGGTCGCGCCTATCAATTCAAGGATTTCGATTTCATCGCGTCGGCCGGAAAGGAGCGCGCGAATTGAATTCCCAATAATAAACAGCGATCCAAGCAAAAGAATCACGCCGATCGCGAGGCCAGCATTTTGTATCACTTTAACAAAGGACGCATAGTTTCGGACCCAGCTTTGGCCATAGCTCACGTCCTCTACACCTTCGTGCTTCAGAATCTCTGCGGCAATGGCTTCCAGTTTCGCGACATTCGTTTCGTTGGTCGAATCGCCTTTTAACTTTAAGTTGATGCTCGCAGGGAACGGGGTCGAGAATTCAGAATCTGACATGAGGTCTGGTGCGTAGCTCGCCATTTGATCGCGGAAAAGATCCGCAGCTTTTTCTTTCGACAAGTACTCGACGGAAGCCACCTCCCGCCGAGCCCCGAATTCAGATTTCAAATTTTGGATAGCAGCCTCACTAAGTCCGTCCTCGAGGTAGACTGAAATCTGTACGTTCTCACCCCAGACAGCCAGTACTCTTTTAAAATTCTGAGTAAGAGTGACCATGAACAGAACGACGGCGAAAGTCGCTGTCAATACGGCTAGAGTCGCAATTTGCATTCCAATATGCTGCCGCCACGATCTTGCGATAGCGTCTAGAGATCTTGCGAAAGCCATAGCTTCTCCGAATCTGATTTTGCTCCGCTTATTACCTGGCCAGCGCAAATCGCAACCACCCGCTTGCCGTGTTTTTGTACGAGATTCTGATCATGAGTTGCGACGAAGAGTGTCGTTCCTTGTGCATTGGCGCGCTCAAAGAGCTCCATGATTTCCGCAGCCTTTCCCGAATCCAAATTTCCGGTCGGCTCATCCGCAATCAGAAGTCCGGGTCGGTGTACCAGAGCTCGCGCAATCGCAATCCGCTGCTGCTCCCCGCCGGAGAGTTGGTCAGGAAGCTCATCTCGCCGATCCGCAAGTCCCATTTGATCGAGACATTCCATCACACGACGCTGAATCAACGAGGATTTTTCTCCCATGACTTCCAACGGGAGGGCGACATTATCGAAGGCCGAACGATCGCGCAACAATCTGAAGTCTTGAAAGACTACGCCAATTCGACGACGAAAAGCAGGCAAGTCAACAGCGCGAAGAGAAGAGAGATTGTAACCTAAAATGTTCGCGACACCCGAACTTGGTTTATCGAAGGCCGAAAGTAATCGAAACAATGTTGTTTTCCCTGCGCCACTTGGGCCCGTCAAAAAAACAAACTCGCCTTTTCCGATTTCCAAGGACACATCACGAAGCGCATGACACTCACGCGAATCGCTACCCCGATACGTTTTGTACACATGTGAAAATGAGATCATTTGAATAGGGTATCTAAGTTCGCCCCAAAGTGGCTCGCGTCGTACGTCTAGATCTTCATCGAACCAGACTTCCGCTAACCCTGGACTCTCAGTTTGAGCCGCCTAGCTGTCGGATCATACGGTCGTGCTGCTCACGCATGGCATCCTGTAAAGCTTCTGACATCGCCACTTTGTTTCGCAAAAGTAGAAATGCGTTTCGATGGCGCAAGACTTCGGAATAGGGGGTCTTGATCGATTCGACGACCGCGCCGCTAAGGTAAACGCGAGTGACCAACCACGGGTTTTCAAAACCCCAGTCTTCGGTCTGGACGTGGTAAGTCACGCCGCCCTTCGAAATGTCTGAATTGTAGCCTTTTTCCAAGTTGAACTTCCTAACCCTCTAGCTAATCGCCGCCGTCCAGTCTGGTCAATCAGTAGGAAGAATTTGCCGATGAGAAATCGATGTTTTCATCGCGAAACTCTGACTTTCGAACCATTGTCGCCGCATGCTCCTTGGCATTTCTCGCCAATGTGCTTGTTAGCGGGTGCACTCAGGGTGGATCGACACAGCTGGAGAGTCGTGCGCTGGATCCGTATTGTCCGCATCTACCTTCGAAGACATTCCCGTCTCCCGTGAATATTGCTGGCCAAGGTTTTTACGAATATCGCGTCGGCGGCAACGGGGTTGCTAGCGACAGCGGCGTAGTTTTCACCATCGATTCTTTTTTGACCGCAGCGACTCGGACCTACAGCATCGAAATTAATGGGCGTAGCTATTCAGTCCAAAGTTCAGGAAACGGAACCACAGCCCAGCTGGATGTCGTTGCAAAGCTGATCGCCGCGATCAACGCCGACACCTCCGCAGGACTTGTCGCTTACGGACATGGGACGCTCACAGTTTCGCAGCCGGGTACGGTCATAGCGCCAACTGTGGGGAGCGTTTTGCGCGTAGTTCACTCGTCTACAAATCCTGGACCGCGGCCCATTCGTCAGGCAGAAATTTTGATAAAGGACATCATGGGATCTATCGTCCAATGCGCCGAGACCGCAGACGATGGGAGTTTCAGTTTTCAACTTCCGATGGGAGGCGACGTTTATTCGGTTGAGCTCAATTCCCGGTCGGCCAACTCCCGGAGCAACACTTACGTTTTAAATAATCCGACAGACAACCGTCAGCACGCAATGAAGTTGAACATCAACGCGGCAACAAACATAAATGGAATTCTATTTCGCGCCACTGTTGCAAATGGTCTAAACGGCGGCGCATTTAATATTTTAGATCAAATCCTAAATGCGCAGGACTATTTACGAGCCGCTACTGGATCTTGCGATCAAGTTGGACATGCAACTTACTATGTCAATTGCACGCCATTCACTGAGGCGCCGCTGGTAAAGGTGTATTGGTCTCCGGGTGTCAGCCCATCTGTTTATGTCGGAGTAAGCGGCTCGATCAGCTACTACCTCAATCGAAGACGCGAACTGTATCTGCAAGGCGGACAATCGGGCAATATCCTGTCCAGTGACATGGACCATTTCGATAATTCCGTCATTCTTCATGAGTACGCACACTTTTTAGAAGACGTTTTCGGAGCACCCAATTCTCCCGGTGGCAGTCACAGCGGCGATGGGATCGTCGACCCGCGTCTCGCTTGGAGCGAGGGGTGGGCAAATTTTTTCCAAGCGGCCGTCACTGGTGAGCCGCGGTATCGAGACACCTATGGAACTCCAGACTGTGAATCCGCCTGCTCGGGAACCTACTTTGACGAATCTTTAGATCCATCAGGTGTACCGCCGAACGACGCCCCCACACTAGGCGCGTTGGGTGAAGGAAACTTCCGAGAGTTTTCGGTTTCGCGCCTGCTCTGGGACGTCATTAAGCCAACCGGCGGAGTAAGTCGATTTGCAGAAATATGGCGTGCGTTTGCGTCGCCGTCTTTTGGAATGAAAGCGGCAGATGATCCCTTTAAAACTGTTGGGCGATTTCACAAAATTCAAGCCGACCTCGACAATGTGAATTCATGGTCATCAATTCGACTGGCTGAAGAACAAATGCCAGGTTTCTGGTTTTATGGGACTCCCTTCACTCTAACCACAAGCGGTTGTTCGACATCACCGATTGCTATGGCGCCTGTTCGCGCAAGTTTCGACGACGGCTCATTTGCTCGATCCGATCAATTTCGAAGTAATGATTTCTATAGGATCGACCATACGGGCGGTACGCTAGTCACTGAACTTTTTTATTCCAAAGACAGCGGTAATCCGCCTGACTTGGACATTTTTATTTATCGACCTACCTACGTCTTTGGACGATCGACAGACATACTTCTTGAATCAGCAGTCTCCGGCGACGGATGCCAAGCTTCAGGCTCACAAACCGACACCGCAAATCCTTTCCGCGGAGTCAACGGCTGCCCTGCTCCTCCCGCTGGACTTACGTCCACCTACGGCTATGAAAAGGCGGCTGTATCCCTTGCCGCCGGAACCTACATGATCAACGTCAAGGCTGACACATCAATTCGTGCCGGCGCATCTACCAATTATGTCATACTACTGAGTGGGTACAATCTATGTCCCTCACTATGAGGTATCAATGAGTTCTCAACAGATCACTCGCCCTGTAAAAGTCATTGTCGCGACTGCGACGACTCTCCTTGTCACAGGCCTGATTTGGTCAGTG
Source organism: Deltaproteobacteria bacterium (assembly GCA_017302795.1). Lineage (GTDB taxonomy): Bacteria > Bdellovibrionota > Bdellovibrionia > Bdellovibrionales > JAMPXM01. Next base: position 145,117 of record JAFLCB010000005.1, read on the forward strand.
AAACACCAGGCCAGCGATTCTCGTCAAGACCGCGGCCCGGCCTCACACAATACAGAAGCCAACAAAAAATCGAAACAAACCGTCGACCACCAACATCAGTTGGAAGGGAAAGTAGGGTCTGGTCTTTCGATCAAAATATATGGAAAAAATTCGAATGGTGATGAACTAGCGACTGCTGATCAAGCAACCTATGATTTGGTGAATTCTCGATTCATGCTAACCGGAAAAGTCGTCGCAACAAGACACATGGCTGCGCAAGAATTTACCTGGATTTTTCCACAGAGTTATCAGGTCATCGCAGGAACCGCGACGGGCACGATCCCCGAGCTTCAGCCCGGACAGGAACACCAAATTTCAATCACACTCGATCGCGGTGCCGAACCCGAGCAACCCGTAGTTCTTCACGTTTTCAAAGTCGTCAATTCAGAGCCACGCGGAACTATCGTTCAGTATGATTTTCCACCTCGAACACAACTTGATAATCGATCGCCATCTGATGTTTCACGCGGATCAATCGAACATGCCATCGAACACCACAAGGGCGAAAAATTTGTTCAGTGATTATGATCGATGATCGAACGCCTAAACCGGGATGACTTCCAGTTCAGGATCGAACTGTTCCCGTAAAATTCCCTGAATCGCGTCCAACGTAGCACCGACGGAACTTGGACACGTACCGCAAGCACCTTGATAACGAACTTCCAGTTTGTGGCCTTCATATTTGATCACTTCCAAATCTCCACCATCGCCCTGAAGATGCATACGAACGGTCTCGTCTAATATTGTCTCGATACGCTGAATATCTGGCGGCAAGTTGGACCGATCTACATGTTTTTTCTCTTCTTCCATCAAAAAACCAGGATCATGTGCGGGCATTCTTGTTTGCAGCACTGCCTTCACTTCAAGCTGAAGAGTGTCGACATCAGCATCTTCCGAATAAGTCACAGTGATGACATTTTCGAAGAAGTGGAGTTGCCGGACCCCATCGATCATAAACAAATCTTCCGCTACTCGAATTCCCACTGCCTCTGAGGGGCGCGAAAAGGTCGCTTTACCGTGCATCTTTGCGGGTACATTCATCACAAACTTTAATGCGTTGGGATTCGGCGTTGGTTGAACTCGAATTAAAATAATGTCTGTTGCCGAGCTCATGTAGCAGTCCTCATGTCAGAATCTCCTTTGCCTTTTTTACGGCCTCAATAAACGCCGTCGCTTCCTGCCTAGTATTGTATATGGAAAATGAGGCCCGCCCAGTGGCCAAGCAGCCCAAGCGCCGCATCAAGGGTTGGCAGCAATGATGTCCCGCACGAATCGCGATCCCTTGTTGATCCAAAATCGTTCCCAAGTCGCTCGCGTGAACACCATCGAGATTGAACGAGACAATGGACGTGCGGTGGCTTGCGTTTCCGTAAACAGTAATTCCTGAAATCTCCGACAGTTCACGTCGTACACTTTCCGCTAATTCCTTTGCATGCGAAAAAGCTGCTTGAGAGTCGATTTGTTCAATCCATCGAATAGCCTCAGCTAGTCCAAGCGCGCCGCCCACATTTGGTGTGCCCGCTTCAAACTTTTGCGGAACATCTGCCCATGTAGAGGCGTCGAAACTCACCGTGTGAATCATACTTCCACCGCCCTGATACGGAGGCAGAATTTCTAGCCAATCTTTTTTCGCCCAAAGAACGCCAATTCCGAATGGTGAAAAAAGCTTATGTCCGGAAAAAGCAACAAAGTCTGCTCCCCATTTTTGAACATCCAGTGGGCCAGCGGTGATCGATTGGGCGGCGTCCACAACAACAGCGGCGCCTGCCTCCTTTGACAGCTTAACTATCGAAGGAATATCGACGACAGTCGCTAAAACGTTCGAGCACCCGGTCACCGCAACAACAGCCGTCTTGGATTTCAAAAGTGTCTTCAAATGTGTAAGATCGATTTCGCCTCGGTCGTCGATTCGCACTGGAACTAACCGCGCACCTGATCTCTGACAGGCAAGTTGCCACGGAACGATATTCGAGTGGTGCTCCATTTCACTTACTATGACTTGATCACCAGGCTGAAGCCCCCGAGACATTGAAGGGCCGGAGTCAGAACCAAGTGCTGCCATGGTTTGCGCGACTAGGTTGATAGATTCCGTCGTACCGCGCGTAAACACGATTTCCGCGGAGCTCGCCGCATTCAAAAAACCGGCGACTACGTTGCGAGCCTCCTCATAGAAGACTGTCCCAGTTTCCGCTAGCCAGTGTGCACCTCGATGAACATTTGAATTTTCATTCTGATAATATTTAGCAACTCGGTCGATAACAGCCCTTGGCTTCAGTGTCGTTGCGCCATTATCAAGATAAACAAGATTGTTGCCGCGCACCTTGATCGACAACTGAGGAACGTCGTTTCGAACGGACTGCACATCGAAAGACATTAAGCGTCCCCCCAAGTCAAGCCAACAAGGGAGTCGGAAATACAAACCTTTGCTAATTCACGGAGCTTGTGCGTCTCTGCTAAGTCTTCAATTCGGTCGAGCACATCGAACGCGAATCCGCAGGCCAAAATTTCGATGGCTTGCGCTTTTCCAATTCCGCGAGACTGAAGATAGAAAATGTGTTCTGCGTCCAGGCGTCCAATGGCCGCTCCGTGCGCGGCCTTGACGTCATCGTTATCAATTTCAAGCTGCGGCTTCGTGTCGATTTCAACTTTTTTGGACAACAAGAGATTGCGGTTCATTTGCGAAGAATTCGAGCCTCTTGCATTTTTCGCAATAGCAATTCTTCCGTTAAAAACCCCACGCGATTCGTCACAGAGAATGCCTTTGTACAACTGTTCGCTTAGCGTCTCGCCAACTCGGTGGCAAAGGCTGGTATGATGATCCAAAACCTGTTTGCCCTTGCCAATATAAACTCCGTCGACCGTAGCCTTGGCGCCTGCGTACAACAACTCTACTTCTAGGTCTTCTCGCGAAAGACAGGATCCCGAGGATACTTGAAGACCGTGATAGTTCGCACCTTCGAAAACGTCGATGTGCGCCGCTGCGGTCACAACACCAACGTCCGCTTTTCCTGGGCCCTGTTGCGACCGAAGGTGAGTGACACGCGCGCCAGCCCCTACATTGACGAGAGTCAGCAGCGACTGAGCATCCACTTCGCGACCGTACCGTTCGACAATCGATACGGACGACCGAGCACCGACATCGATGACCACTGCGCCCATTGACCAAAAGCCGTCCGGGAGTGCTTTCCAGGTAATTTCAATTGGTTCAGCCGATTTCAAGCCCTCTGGAACACAGATCACAAACGGGTCGGCAACGAGAGCGCGACACAATCGGCCGGTAAATCCACCGGTTTCTTTACTAAGGGATTTTCGAACGCGACTGATCAAGTTTAAATCTACAGACGCCACTCGCTCCATTTGTGACAAAGTCAATACTTGAAGTCCGTCTGGTCCCCGCACATCAACGGGACCAAGGGCAATTTTTCGATCGCGGGCATGCAGCTGCACCAGATTGGTGTACTTCCAATCTTCTAATCTTGTTGTCGGTAATCCGGACTGGGAAATTTGCCGAGCTTTGGCCGCAGCCTGACTCCGCCACCAGTCCGGTGCGCCGGGAACCGCATTTGCAGCATTTGAAGATCCAGCGACTGCAAATGCCTTTAACAAAGACTGCCATTGCGCAGAATCAGCATGAGGGAGCGCCGATTGCTCAATCAAGGAGCCAGTCATATCCCTTTTCCTCTAACTTCAGTGCGAGTGTTTTGTCGCCCGATTCAATAATTTTTCCATCGGCCAACACATGAACAAAATCAGGTACAATGTAATCCAAAAGCCTTTGGTAGTGGGTGACCAGAACGACCGCGTTTTCCTTCGTACGAAGCTTCGTCACACCGCCAGCAACAATTCGAAGTGCGTCGATGTCCAGTCCAGAATCGGTTTCATCGAGAAACGAAATGCGCGGCGAAAGGACGGCCATTTGGAGAATTTCATTTCTCTTTTTTTCGCCACCGGAGAAGCCAACATTGACCCCACGCTCAAGAAACTTAGGATTCATTTCGACCAATTCCATTTTAGACTTCAGAAATTTTCCAAAAGCAGCCTCGTTCATTTCCTCAACACCTTGGTGTTTACAAATGGCATTGAACGAAGTTCTTAAAAAAATCTCATTTGTAACGCCTGGCACCTCAACGGGATATTGAAACGCCATAAAGACTCCCTCTTTGGCTCGAACATCTGGATCGAGCTCCAAGAGATTGCGCATCTGAAAGTTGATGTCGTACTTCACTTCACCAGCGGTGACCGTGTAATCAGGGTGTCCGGCGATAACTTTTGAAAGCGTCGACTTGCCGGATCCATTCGGCCCCATGATGGCGTGCACTTCCCCGGGGTTAATTGTCAGATTTAATCCCTTTAAGACCGGCTTGTCCGCTACTGAAGCGTGAAGATTCTTGATTTCTAATAAAGCCATATTCCTATCACCCAACCGAGTTTTCTAATTTCATTTCGATCAACTTTACCGCTTCGACAGAAAACTCGAGTGGCAGTTGCTTGAAGACGTCTTTGCAGAATCCGTTTACCAACATTGAAATCGCAGCTTCTTTATCCAATCCCCGCGATTGAAGATAAAAAAGCTGGTCTTCGCTGATTCGCGAAGTCGTCGCCTCATGTTCGAGAGTCGCCGATTTGTTTTTTACTTCGATATAGGGATAGGTGTTAGCCGAACTATTCTGCCCGACCAACATCGAATCACACTGAGAATAGTTGCGAGCATTTTCGGCCGACGGCATGATTTTGACTTGCCCTCGATAACTGTTGCGCGAATGGCCCGTCGAAATACCCTTCGATAAAATCGTGCTCTTTGTGTTTTTGCCGATGTGGATCATCTTGGTTCCGGTGTCGGCTTGCATGTAGTCATGGGTTAGCGCGACCGAGTAAAAGGCACCTTGCGACCCGTCACCAAGAAGTATGCAGCTGGGGTATTTCCAGGTGATCGCTGAACCAGATTCAATCTGAGTCCATGAAATTTTAGAGTTCTTACCCTGGCATTTTCCGCGCTTGGTGACGAAATTATAAATTCCGCCGCGTCCCTCTTTGTCGCCGGTGTACCAATTTTGTACCGTTGAATATCTGATCTCGGCATTATCTAGTGCAATCAGCTCTACGACAGCCGCATGAAGTTGATTTTCATCTCGCTGAGGCGCCGTGCATCCCTCGAGGTAGTTCACGAACGAACCCTCGTCAGCCACGATCAACGTTCTTTCAAATTGACCGGTGTCGGATGCATTGATGCGGAAATACGTCGATAGATCTAGTGGGCAGCGGACACCTTTGGGAATGTAAACAAACGAACCGTCAGTAAACACAGCCGCATTTAATGCACCAAAAAAATTATCCGATGTCGGCACAACGGAACCAAGATACTTCTTAACTAATTCAGGATGAGTGTGCACTGCCTCGGAAATGGAACAAAAGACCACGCCGTGACGTTTAAGCTCCTCTTGATGAGTTGTGCCCAGTGATACTGAGTCGAAAACTGCGTCAACTGCCACCCCAGAAATTCGCTTCTGTTCAGTCAGCGGTATGCCTAAACGTTCAAAAGTTTTTAACAGCTCTGGATCAAGTTCATCCAGCGATTGTTTTTTCTCTTGAGCTTTTTTCGGCGCAGAAAAATAGACGATGTCTTGATAGTCGATTTTCGGGTACCGCAGATCCGCCCACTGCGGCTCCTCCATCGTCAGCCACAGGCGATAGGCCTTCAGGCGATACTCAAGCAACCATTCCGGCTCGTTCTTTTTGGCAGAAATAGTTCTGACAGTTTCTTCCGACAACCCTTTTTTTACGGTGTCGGTTTCGATTTCGGTCACAAAGCCGTACTTGTAATCATCTGCTTCTGGGAATTTCTGAGTCATGTCTAAGCCTCCACCGCCGGCGATGGCACGGCGCGCCCTTTGTTCCCTCTACCGCTTTCGATAAGTTCCGCGACCGACAGGCTTCGATAGAAATCGGAGAGCTTGCGATTTAACAATTGAATCGGAGATACGATATTGCAGGTCTCGCGAAGGTCGCATGCACCCTCCTGTGATTCCTGAAGACATTTTGCGACTCCCATCGGGCCCAAAATCATTTCTAAAAGTTCATAAAATGAAACTCGGCTAAGATCTTTCGCGATCATATATCCACCGTGCGCGCCTTGTTCTGAATTCAAAATAGCTTTGCCCGCCAAGGCTTGAAGAACACGCGCTGTAACGTCGGTCGGACAACCGTATTGAGACGCAATTTCCTTCACGGTCGTGCGTTCGCCCGGCGCTTTACTGCGCATGTGCTTCAGAGCGATTAATGCGTACTCGACTTTTCGATGAATTCGGTTCATAAGCAGGTGAAAACTAATCGATAATTGGCCAAAGGGCTATCAAATTCGGTCTAAAAAGGACCGAGTTCAAAGTTTGCGATTCCCGATTGTGTTTAAGATAAAGTCAGAATTTGCGAGGGCTTACAGAATATGAAACGGACTTTGAATTCCATTCTTCTCGTAGCACTTAGCCTAATTGCTACGCTTGGTGGAGGATGGATGTACTTCCATTCGAAAGCCCGTTCCACGCCCGTGAAAACTCCGTTCGACCACCCGTTTTTGCACCTTGCTCACAAAGATCAGCGACCCGTTGTTTTGTTCCGTACGAACTTACCCTCAGACAATCCGGCTAAACTTGCTTCCGCTTTCGCAACCAAGGCGGGGAAACCGTTGGCCGACGTGAACCTCGGATTATGGCTTGATGTGAGGCTCACTAATGACGGGGCGCTGATTGTCAGTCAAAATGAACTCCTCACCACCGGATCAACGGTTGGAAAGCCGATTGAACTTGCGACACTTGATGACTGCAAAAACGCGGGACTTTTTGAACTAAAAGATTTCGCGGCGGGCATCGAAAAATCTCCGACGGTTCTTAATCTGATTGCCCGCCGCCCGGGCCTTGCAAAAAGAATTTTGGATATGTGGGGCCCGCCTCCAATGCCGCTTTCGCTGTCAAACACAGTTCTTCACTCCGAAAGCGATGGCGTTCTGAAGGAACTCCGCGAAGCGCAGCCGCGAGGTCTTTACGGAACCAGCCAATCTACGATTATTCAAATCGAGATGCTGGCTAATCTCGACCTTCAGGCGTTGGTGGATTTAAAAAGTGACCTGCTTATTTCTTCGACCGTCGAGTTGGTACCTGCCCCCGAACCTCGCCTCAGAAAATCCACGTTGGATGAGGCGAAACGGCGCGGGCTAAAGCGTTACGCAGGACCGACATCAGATCCAGCCAAAGTCCTTCAAATGCTAGCGGACGGATATGACGGTGTTTTGATCGATTGATTCTGAAGGCAAAACCCGAATAGCCTATTCGTGCACCGGCTCAATATGGGCAAGTACGAAGGAGAGCTATTCAGATGGCAGCACCTAAAATCGCAGTCAAAACGGGAATTTTAGATGGAGTGATGGGCGCAGGACCTGTCGTTCAGGGGCTTCTTCTGTTGATGCTCAGCTTGAGCATCGTCTCATGGGCCATCATCATTACGAAAAGACGTCAGCTGAAACTGATGTACGAGGCCAACGAAACTTTTGTCGATGCATTTTGGAAAGCCGCTTCGCTTGAGGACATGGCCAAGAAAGCCAAAGACTATCAAAATTCCAATATTGCGGTCGTTTTCCTAGCAGCCTTTCAAGAACTACAACGAATCGCGGAAAAATCCCTCGGCTCAAAGTCAGCCGACGTCGGCTCTGATTCCTCAACCCGACTGACGGGAATCGACAATCTCGAGCGCACAATTCGCAAAGTGTCGGATTCAGAAATTGCCAAAGCGGAAGCCAACCTCAGTTTTCTTGCGACCGTAGGCAGCACATCTCCCTTTATCGGATTATTGGGAACCGTCATCGGCATCATGACATCGTTCCAGCAAATTGCTGCCAGTGGATCTGCGAGCCTTGCAGTGGTGGCACCTGGAATTTCCGAAGCACTCTTCGCTACTGCGATTGGGCTATTCGCCGCGCTTCCAGCGGTCGCGGCCTATAACTATTTTGTCGGACAAGTGAAGCGAATCGAAATGGGAGTCGCAAGCTTCGGTTCAGATTTTTTAAACGTGGCTAAACGTAACTTCTTCCGAGAGTCCTAGAATTATGGGCATGTCAAGTTCAGGCGGCGGAAAAAGTCGAGTGGTCATGAGTGAGATCAATGTCACGCCCCTAGTGGATGTGATGCTCGTGCTGTTAATCATTTTCATGGTTACAGCACCGATGATGCAGCAGGGGTTGGAAATTGAACTACCGGAAACCGCTGCCTCTGGAGTTTCTACCTCCGAAGAACCTTTCGTACTGGTAATTAATCGGGCGAAGAAAATCACTGTCGGCGGGCAGCCCATTCCAATAGCGGATTTGCGAAAACGCCTTACTGCTATTTTTGAAAGACGTCCTAACAAGCAAATATATCTTCAGGCCGATAAGTCCGTGGACTATGGATTCGTCGCCGAAACCATGGCTGAAGTTCGGGCCGCCGGAATAACGAATATTGGATTGGTGACCTTACCGAAATGATCGCAAATCCTGGCTCAGAAAATCTGAACAATGAGAAGCTTGGCTTCATAAAAAATGATGCCTTCAGTTTTAAGCCAGCCCTGATTAAGTCGGCCGCTGCTCACATCGTCATCGCACTCTTGCTGACGATTCGTGCCTATATTTTTCCCAATGAACCTTTGCGAATCGAAAGCGCCATCCGCGTCGATATTGTAGGACTGCCAGAAAAGTCGCAATCACTTCCACCGCCTATTGAAAATCCGCCGGCCGAGGCTGCTAAGACCGAAACCGTACCAGAGACCTCCAAAGAACTTCCACCGATTGAAACTGCTAAGCCTGAAGCACCAAAAGATCCACCCGTGGTGTTAAAACCGAAAAAACCTGATCCAAAAAAGCAACGCAAAGACCAAGAGTCGGCACTCAAGCGCCTGCAAGCAATGGCGAAGTTGGACCAGCAAGCGCGAGTGGATGCGGCTCAAAAAGCGTTAACTGCGGCAAAAAATGCCCAAGCCGCCGTTCGCGGCAATCAGATTTCAAAAGGCAACTCCCTGTCTGGCCTCACGCGCCTGGATCACGCAAAATATCTCGATGAACTCGAGGCGCGCGTCAAATCGCAATGGCGCCCCCCTAAGTTTTTAGCTTCATCGAAACTGCGGGTGCGTGTTGTTCTTCTCATTGACTCGAGCGGATCGATTTTAAAGAAATCTATTGTTCAATCGTCTGGCAACAACGTTTTCGACGAGTCCGCGATTCAAGCAATTGAAGCCGCGCAGCCGTTGAAGGCGCCACCCGAAACTCTTCAAGGCCTGCTTTCCACGCAAGGTGTTGAACTCGACTTAGAGCCTAGCTCGTTCCGCTAAACTGAAGTGACGTACGGATATTTATTGGCGACACTCGGATAAGCGACCAAGGAGTACCAACGTGATGCGAGTTCTATTTCAAACTGCGATTTGTTTTTCTGTCTTCTGCTTCACGCAATCGTCCGCCGCTCAAGACGCTGTCGGAAGCGGCGCCTACATCAAGATCACGGACGCCAACTTTCGAAAAAGCCTGATGGCGCTTCCTCCGTTTCAATTCCAAGGAGTTGCAGCCACCAGCCCACAACATTTGAAAATAGGAAAAGAACTTTTCGACGTCTTTCGAAATGATATGGAAACAAGCGGCTATTTCGAGTTTATCAAACCCGCGGCTTTTCTTGAAGACTCCGCAAAAGTGGGATTAAAGCCAGCCGGACAAGAGACTAACGGGTTTAAGTTTGAAAGCTGGAAACAAATTGGCACGGACTTTCTTGTTCGCGTTGGATATCGAATCATAGGCGACGAATTAAGCGTCGATACTTACACTTATTTTGTCGGCCAGTCTAAGCTCGTGCTTGGGAAAACGTATAAAGCGAAAATTTCAGATTCGCGAACGATCGCTCACACTTTCGCAAACGACGTCGTCAAGGAGCTGACCGGCAAGCAAGGAATGTTTTTGTCGAAAATCGTTACCTCGCGGACGACCGCGAAGGGCCAAAAAGAAATTTTCATAATGGATTGGGACGGTGCAAATCCAAGACAAGTTTCAACCCATAAATCGATCGCTCAGTCGCCGACGTGGTCTTACAGTGGAAGTATGATCGCTTACTCAGCTTTCGCCTATCACGCAAAAGAGAAGCGACGGAACTTGGATCTCTTTACCTATGACACCACCAACGGCAGACGCTTTCTAGTTTCCTATAGAACTGGAATAAATTCTGGCTCCTCTTTTATTCCTGGGGATCGGCATCTTCTGCTGACAATCTCGAATTCCGGCAACCCTGACCTCTACAAAATGTCGCTCGACGGAAAAAATCTTGAACGCATTACCAACGGGCCTCGCGGCGCAATGAACGTCGAACCCGCCATGAGCGCTGACGGCAAGCGCATCGCATTTTCGTCCGATCGAAGTGGCCGACCCCACATCTTTGTCATGAACTCGGATGGTTCAAATATCAAACGAATCACAATAGCAGGTGAGTACAATTCTTCTCCACGTTGGTCGCCAGATGGGCAACGACTGGTTTTCGCTGGCTACGACAAAGGTCATTTCGACCTCTTCACCGTCAATGCAGATGGATCTGACATGATCCGCCTCACTTCCGCGAAAAAACCGAATGGAAAAATGGCCGATAACGAAGACCCTAGCTATTCGCCGGACGGGCGGCACATACTTTTCGTCAGCAATCGCACCGGCGCGAATCAGCTGTATCTCGTGACCACGGATGGCGAAACGGAAAAAAGAATCACCTACGACAACCATCAGTATTTCAAACCCCAGTGGTCACCGTCGTTTGATTAGCCTGCGGGAACTCTCCTCGTACTCTGACGCTGAAAAGCAGGCCGCAAGTTCGTGGCCAGCGATCCGGCGCTACCTGCCGCTCGTTGAACGTGGTCCGTTAGAAAATCCTGTTTCCAATCTCAAGCTCGTTCGTCACAAAGCCTGGCTTGAATGCGCCCTGGCGCTATTTCACGAAACCGCTTCCGATCGTGAGGTCTGCAGTTATTGGAGCAACGCCGCTGATCGGCACATTGCAGAGGCAGCAAATCTCTCTGGTCTGGATCGTCTGCCGGTTGCTATTTTTGCGTTAGGAAAGCTTGGCGCGGAAGAACTGAACCTTTCAAGTGACGTGGATCTGATTCTTGTCGCAGAAGATGGACTCGCCCCGCCTCTTAAAGAAGCTCGAGAGTTTATAAAAATATTAAGTGACGCAGATGAATGGGGCTTCTGCCACCGTGTTGACATCACCATACGCCCCGGGGGATCCGCCTCCGCTATGGTGCCAAGTGTATCACAGTTCGAGAATCACTACGGCTATCAAGGTGAAGCGTGGGAACGCCTTGCGCTGATTCGCCTTCGTCCGATTTTGCTCTCTCCAAACGCGCAGTTAAAAATTGAACGAGACCGAATTCAGGATGAGGTTTTAAAGTTTTCACTTGGCTTTTCGTTTCGTCGCCATCTCGACTATTCTGTTTTCGAAGAACTGCGTCTTTTGCTTAGCAGAATTCGAAGCGAGTACTCGCCAAAGTCCAACAACGAAGTCCATTTGAAACTTCACGGTGGCTGCATTCGTGACCTCGAACTTTTCGTCCACGCGCTTCAGAGTATTCACGGCGGGCGTCGCCGGGATCTCATCGTTCGGCGCACCGACGATGCCATCGAAGCGCTGTCTGATGCGGGACTCCTGTCCACAGAAGAGCGGGATGACCTCATACGAATATACTGGTTTTATCGGGGGATAGAAAATCGCCTTCAAGCCTTCGAAGACTTTCAAACTTATCGAGTCGTTGATAGCGAGGATGTCCACAAAATTAAATTCGAAGCGCAGCGGGTGATTCAAATTTCCGAAGCTGGTTTTCCCACCACCACCATATCTGCGCTTCCTTCGATCGATTCGCTTGTCGCGATGGGTTTCCGGCGAGAAATTGCTACCGACGCTCTCGATGAACTTCAAAAAACGAAAGTCCTGTCTAGAAAATCTGAACGTGACGAGCGGGAAAAGAATTTGTTTTTGTCCAACTTCTTTAACGTTCTTGCAACAAGCGGCGGCGATCTAGATTTAGGCCTCGGGCTGCTTGTCGATTTTGTTAAAGGCACTCGCGCCAAAGCGACACTCTTTTCGATGCTCAACCGAGAATCCACTTTGGTGAAGCAACTGGCTTTGCTATTTGGCGTTTCGCCTTGGGCCGGGTCAGTGCTTAGCTCTCGACCAGAACTTTTGGACTCTTTCATTCTTCGACAGGATATCGATCTCATAGAAGAATTCCGCACAAAGAAAGATATTTCTTTCGTACTTGATTCGCTTTCTGAACGTCGCTTGATGGGCGAACTCATCGCCATTCTCAACTATCTCGAGACAAAAGACCTCGAAACGTGCACGGAAAATCTCACGTCATTGGCCGATCAAATTGCGTCTGACCTCATGATCGTGAGTGCCGAAGAAATCGGCTGCGCCCCGCTTGGAATCGTAGCCCTTGGCAAGTGGGGCGGGAAAGAACTTGGCGTGCGCTCTGATCTCGATTTCGTTTTTTATACGAAAGACGATCCGACTTCCGAGCAACAGAGACTCGCGAGAAGGTTTTTAAATCGTATGACCGAGGCCCACAAAGGTGGAGCGCTATATGCGATCGACCTACGCCTGCGCCCAAGTGGCCATGCCGGTCCGATGCTGGTTCAAGAATCGGCGCTTAGAAATCATCTTTCTACAACCGCCGAAGCTTGGGAGAGACAAAGTTGGCTTCGCGCCCGGTCACTGCCTCGACTGCCCCATCATTTGGATCCCGGCCTAAAGACCGCTATCCTTCGTCGAGGACTTTCTAGCGAGGATGAAACCAAGCTGTCCGAAATTGCCGACAAATTGTTTAAACCAGTTCCTTCACCGAGTTTGAGTGGAACAGCAAAGACTTTGGTCGATCTCAAGCTGGTACACGGCGGCCTCGCCCCGATCGAATTCGCGGCACAGATTTCTCTTTTAAAACACGGAGATCGATTCGCCTCGACTATAGGGAACAATCCACCATTAACGCTTGAGACCTCGACACGGAGCATGGTTCAATTTTTAGAGGAGCATTCGAAGTCTGACCATGACGGCTGGGCTGGATGCGGGCCGCGCTTGAGAGAATTGCACGATTGGTTCAGGGGCCTTGAACAGGCCGCCAGAATCACGGGCGATCATGCAGGATCGGCTTTAAAATTGGAGTCGCCAGAATTCGAACGCTTGGCAAAAACAGTTGGCACATCTGCCACTGTCCTCAGGCAGAAGATTCTTGTGTCTCTCGAAGAGTCTTCCAAGTCGCTGAAGATTCTTTTGGGTCGCTAGTATGGAGGCCTTGTGTTTTTTTTCGGTGTTTTTCTAGCCGCCTTTTCCGTTTCGGTCTTTACCGTCTCCGAGGTTTCGGCACAGGCGGAGGTACCCACGAATCCACCGCCATCGTCCATGCAATATCAACCTCAAGTTCCGTCGCAAACTTCTAGCGGGATGCCGACTGGCGTTTTACCACCAACACAGGGTGTGCCCGCAAACACATCTCCCTCGCAGTTTATCCCAATGGCACTTCCGCCGTCTGCCGGGAGCTTCGTCCCAGTAATGCCTGTGCCTGTGGTCCCGCAAGGAGTACCGAACAACTATAACACTCCTTCAAATCAACCGCGAAAAGACGAACTACGCTCTGAGATCGTCAATTATAGCGACGAAGTCGAAGAGAGGCCCGTATTGGTTGTGAAAACTTCGGAGGGCGAATTCAAGGTCCGTGTTGCCGCAGATATCAACCGGCAAACTGTCGCACACTTCATGGGACTCGCTCAGGGCGCCAAAGAATTTATTGACGTGCGCACAGGAAAAAAAGTTCGACGCCCCTTTTACACCGGTCTCAACTGCCACCGCGTACTCAAAGGCGTACTCATTCAGTGCGGCTGCCCGTTCGGAAACGGTCGGGGTAACCCAGGTGTCCTTGTGGATAACGAAACTGCATCGAGCTTGAAGTTTGATAAACCAGGAATCGTTGCGATGTCGTTACAGACGGAAGAAAAAAGTGGCATCACGAATGATATAAAAGACACCAACGGCAGTCAGTTTTTTATTTCGCTCGCAGCGATGCCCGAGTTCACCGGAAAATATTCTATTTTAGGCGAAATTACGGGGGGAATGGACACGATTCGAAAAATTGCATCGACACCAACCGGCCCCACGGATCGACCAATCAAGCGTGTGGTCATCTTTTCGATAGACCCCGATATTCCCGCCGCACTTCCAATTTCACCGGCAATTTCACCGGTCGTTTCACCCGGCCTTTCTCCCGCCGCGGGCGCAACCGCGCCGGGCTCTCCGCCGGTTGCTACAGATCCGATGGCCCAGCCCGGTAGTCTCCAGCCACCGGCTCCTGGCCTCGGAGTTGACCCCTTCGCGCTTCCACCAGCTGGCCCCTAGGTCTTTCTGGCTATCTTCTCGACAACGCCTGACGTGCGCCCGCTCGACGCCGCACGAGTGACACTTTTCGTCGCCGGCCGTCACAAAAGGCACCCGCCGGTCATCTTGAATCCTATATAAAATCAGGATGTTAGAGTTTTGCCGTTGGAGGCAGGTCTTGGACCTTCCGTCGCGAATCGGTAGCGCATTTTGCATAACTCTTCACCGCTACGCTCAAGGCTATTGGTCAATAGCAATTGGTTTGTCGCGCTGAAGGAGACGAATGATGAAACTCAAGCCGGTCAGATTTCTTGGGATGAAACGATTTCTCGGCCTGCCGTTCGCTTTCGTATTCATTTTTATTCAGGCATTTGCACCGACTTTAGCTGCACAGCAAACTAACCAGCCCGCACCGGTGAGCACTGCACATGGTGCGAAGCTTGTTCCGCAAACGGTTCCACCCACAACACAAGAAGTCGACATCTTTAGCTTTCGCGACCCAAAAACCGACGAGCTCATAAAAGTAAAATACCTACCGACGTCACGCGAACAACTTCGCAAATATGCTCCTTCAAAAGTACGCGCGATGATGGCCGGCTTCCCGCCGAAACCCGGCATCAAGGGACTAGCGAAAGATTTTGTCATCGATCTCCCGGCCGAGTTCATTGCGTTTACCGGCGCGATGCTTCTCAGTTCTTCTCTACATACCAACAACGACCCCGCATCAATGAAGCACTTCATTGATCAAAATATTTTAGACCCCGCGGCCTACGCGAGCTTCGCGGGCTTCCTTGTGGGAAGCCGCGCCTCCCATGCCTTCTTTAAGGCTACTGGTCATGCGTACGATCCCTACCGAAGTGATTTTCACTATACCACTGGCGTGATGGCGAACACCGACATAGATGACCCGAAGCACCCTGGAAGAAAATTAAAAATCCCGACCGCGCTGAATGGTGCAAACTCCGTTGTCGTTGGCGATGTCGAAACGCGCGCCAATATTGCAAATGTGCGATCAACCGCAGTGCCTGGCCCCCAGACACGGAAGCAACGCTTGTTTTCGCCGTTGATGAACCCAATGGGTCTTGCAGTCGGAATGGGTTTCAGCAGCGTGATTCACGAACTTCTTGCCGATCAAGATATTCGCGCATGCTCTAAGGCACGCAGCACGCCGTCTATTCCGACGGCTGCAGCGGACGAAATCTGCGACAAGGCCTGGGAAAATTGGGCACTTTCAAAAAAGGCCGCCGATTATACTCCCGATATGCTAGCCCTTGGCACCACGGCCATCATTCAAACCTATGCCGTCAACCGCTTCCTACCCTGGGCCGTTGAAGCCGTGGCCGTTAGAACCGGTGCCGAGCGATACATTCCATTTGTTTTCAAAGGATTCCGTGTCGCGAGAGTGTTCGGCGTAAATCACCCCGTAGGCCGTTTCGCGATGTCGATCGGACACATTGCGATCTTCATGGAAATCGTTCACCCGCTGACACCGTGGTTTAAGAAACCATTTGAAAGCGTGCGCCAAGGTGCTGCGCTTGCAAAACAGATTCGGGACATTCGCGCCGAACTCGGGCGAGCAGAAAAAAACGCGTGGGTTTGGGAACCGGTAAAGTACGATCAATCGTACTGCATGGTCGACGATATGGGAAACAGCATAGACATGTCAGGCAGCATAATGGACTTTGAGATGGGCTGCACCCTTCCTGAACAGCCGACCCCTGGCCACTTATTGAAAAAACACGCTGAGCGCCAAACTAAATGGCGGGAGTTCCTTCTACAGGATGGCTTCGCTGCGCACAAAAACTGGCAAGACTACGTCAGTCGATTTACGACGATGTACTCGAACGCGACAAATTATTACGAGCAAGTTATTCGGCATATAAACTTTCAGCGCTACGACGAGCGTGCGAAAATCAACCCAAGTGTGCTCTTCACCGAACAACCACTCTACGGGATTTCAGCGGACGGCCAAGATTACAGTGTCGCATCAAAACGAAAAGCTGTTGCGGCCGCAAAAGATTGGCTGAACGAGTATTTAAAAGCTGCCGAACAGAGTAAGCGCCGCCTGCATTCGACCGAACGATCCAATTTGCCGATCATCCACGCCGGTCTTCTTGCTTTCGATCCACAGTCAGACATCAAGGCGCTTGCGCCGGTGGAATTGGGTTTCAGAAATCTAGACGGGATGAATCCGGAACAAAGAGCCGATCTCGAAGAGCGTGTGCGCGAGCGCATGCTGGTGAAGTCGCTTACGATTTTGCGTGAGGTTTTGGCGAAAGACGTCGTGTATTCGGATCGCCATGTCCAATTTTTATCGGGTGATCAAGTCTCTGAGTACTATAAAAGACTTTCTGAAAATAACCCGTTCATGAAAATTCGCGTGCTGCTTGGAAATCCCGAACCCATGGGTCCAGGTCTCGCGTTCATTCGCGGAGGGAACGATGACCCAACCGTCATCGAACAAAACACCAAATCAAATCATCCAGACGGCATCAGCCGCGCATCGACCAACTCGATGTCGGAATACATGCTGGCATCAATGGTTTGCGGACCAGAAATAGATCCAAAAATTTCCAACTCAGAAAAGATCAAAATCTATTATCTGAAAATGAAAGATTCCAAGTTCGAATCCAAGCTCCGGGAATTGGGACTCGGCGGTCGGCCGCAAGACGCGACGGATCCCGGCGTCCTCATTGCGGTTCAAGAACACCTCGACGAAATCACAGGAAAAGAAACTCGAATCGTTCCTCGCTGGAGCAAGAATTCGTCGATCACTGACTGGTCAGGATTCCGAATGGATTTCCGTCCGCCTAAAATCGTGTCTGGAATTCCTGATGGTCTTTGCAACACGCTTCCGCCGAATGCAAATCGAGACAAAGTCATGTTCAATATACATGAAGCCAAATGGAAAATCGGTTCTGAAACATTCAACGGGATGGTCGACATCGTTCGACGCAAAATTCGCACTGAGATCGTTGGCACCAGTGCTCCACCCGAAGATAAAAATACCGCCTGGGAAGATTCCTTTAACAACTGGTGGACCGAAAAAGTCGATCGCCATATTGAAAAAACTGTCGAAGATCTTCGCATTCGATACAAAAACATCGTTCGCGAAACCTATCTTCCGGCACTTCTTGGCAAGCAAGAGGGTTGGCTAGCCAGCTACCTTCGTGGCCTCAATATGCCCCTCTCCTTTGTTGGCTGGGGAGTCAAACTAGGTGCGCTGGAATCCTTAAATGCCGAGCTTGATTTTTATCTCGACGTTCTCCGGAAGACGACCCGCAATGCGCCGGGTTTCGATGCGACCGCGACGAATCTGCGGACTGAAATCAAAAACATGGGTGAACTAGTTTCCGACATTGATTTCGTGGACCGAAAGGGAGCCGACGCAAAAGCAGCGGTCGAAGCCAGAAGAGTCGCAGTGGAAGTACGCTTTAAGGAGCTCGTCACAATCGTCGAAAATTCCGAAAAAAACGCCAAGCCATCAACTGAAATCAAGGAAGTCCAATTGCAAAGTATTAAGAATATTCAAGGACTTGTGGGCGAGCTTGATTCCTATTGGGGCATCATTCGCGGCATTCAGGTCCTAGGCCAATAATTGTAGAACTGTGAGACGGATATGAAACAGATTCACAGACCCTACATCTTTGATCGAATTGTTCGCACCGATGTTGCATACTCCCGTCCTAACCGCGCGATTTGTGGTTCGGAAGCAAGAGAAGGCTAGAGAGATCAGAAATCGCGCCGAAAAATGGAATTTTGAACGACCGTAATTGGCACCGTTCGATCAGACCAGATGATGAGAACGCTTTAAAGAATTAGTAATATTATCGAGGGCTCGCCTCGAGGAGGAAAAATGAAGAAGAATTTGATCATGGCAGTAGCTGCCACACTTGCAGTAGGACAGTTATCGGCAGTCGCTCATGCCGCAGGACCAGGTCGCAGCTCACGCCCAGAGGCCGTTCGAGGTCGCGAAACAGAAACTGCTCGACGTGGAGCTGAAACCGCTGCTCGAACTGGTGCAGATAGCGCTGGATCGACAACTATCGCGGAAGTTGCGCGTCTAAACCTGACACGCACTCTCGACGTGAATCAACTAACTGCACTCCGTCGAAAAAGTAATGATCCCGCAGTAGATGAAGCGTTGAAAAACATTCTTTCGAACTCATCCAAAGCGGAACTCGAGGCCCTTTCACTGGCTCGCATGACGGCGATTGCAAACTTGCCACCGGGTTACAAAGTTGATGCTCAACAAGAAGCGGTTGCGCGGCTATCTCCCGATGCTCAAAACGAACTCGCTTACGCGAAGTTTGCACTGCGCACTTATACAAAAGACTTTTCTCAGAAAAACCGAGATAACCTGACGTTCCTTTTCGAAAAAACGAACGAAATTTATCTCGCAAGCGGCGGTCGCAAAACGATTGGTGAATCGTTCAAGGAAGCTAATGACATGATGGCGAAGTCGGAAGCGCAAGGCGGCCGAAGCACGCGCCTCGAGTTAGCAGAAGCAAACAAGTACTGCAAATAAGCTGAGGTCGTTTTTCCTCTCCGAACTGGGCGAAGCTGCTAGCTTCGCCCTTTTTTTTGATGATTTCTTTTTTCGCAATTCTGCTGTTAAATTGCACCATGCTTAGCGCCTTAACTGACGTCGATCGCGATCTCTTTGAGATTGTGAACCGGAACCTCTCAAACGATGTCTTTGACGCCGTCATGCCGATTGTCACCGACCTTCATCAGCAGCCTTTGTTCTGGGCCGCAGTTACAGCTTGGATTCTCAGCCAGATTTTGGTCCCTGCTTTTTTTAAGCGCGATCAAAACGATCCCAAAAAACGCTTCTCGGTCTACGCAAAGGCTGCTGCGGTGAGATGGGTCAAGGCGATCCTTATTCTTTCACTCTCAATGGGGCTCGCAGATTTGATTTCATATCGCGGTATTAAAGTTTGGGTGAAACGCGATCGTCCAGAGGCCGCAGGACTTCAGCCGATCCTTCGTACTCACCCACATTCGGGGTGGTCGTTTCCTTCCAATCATTCAGCCAATAATTTTGCACTTGCGAGAACGGTTCAATTCTTCGCCCCCTCCTACGCGGTAGTCACCTATATTTTCGCTTTTGCTGTGGCATTTTCTAGGGTGTACGTTGGCGTACATTTCCCTGGCGACGCGCTCGCCGGGGCATTGATAGGATTTTTATCCGCTACTTTCGTGTGGCGAGTCGTCGGCGAGATTAGCCGACGACGGAAAAAGACGACTCAAGGCACAGCCTGATGGGCGTTCCGTTTACAAAACGCCGCCTAATTGGCGTTACATTTATAAAACGCCGCCTAGGTGGCGTTACATTTAAAAGTGGCGAATATTTTTTTCGCGTGAAAACGAAAGATCCATAGTGGTTATTCGCAGCCGGCCGCAAAGGAAGTGGGCAAATGACCGATAGACCTTAACCGCGACGGCCGGGTTTTTCTCAAAAAAACTTCTAAGGCTATCAAAATCAAGTTTCACGAGTTCCGTTCTCTCAAGAGCAACAACCGTCGCCGAGCGAGGCTCACCATCAACGAATGCCATCTCGCCGAAGTGACCGCCTGTTCCCAGCTGTGCGACTTCGACCACGTCTTCTTTTCCCGATCGACGAATTCGCACTGTCCCAAATTTAATAACGAACAAAGAAACGGCTTTATCGCCCTCGCTGAATACTTCATCGCCAGGGTTGAACGTCTCGACAGTCGCAATTTCACTTAATTGTTCGAGCTCTTTTGGTGAGAGATCTTTGAAAAGATAAATATTTTTAAATAACTCAGCGCCCATGAAGCCTCCCACTGTTTTCAAAAGAACATAGACAGGATAAAGACCGAAGCGCGAGTCTGTCTATCAACTAGAGGGGACTGTCCTAAATGAAAGTACTTGTGACGGGAGCGACAGGATTTCTTGGCTATTGGATGACCCGCCGACTGCTCGACGAAGGTATGGAAGTTCGCGTGCTGGTTCGCAATCGAAACAAATTAGAGGACCTTAGCACGCTCCCCGGGAAGTCGATCGAAATCGCAGAGGGCGATATCACAAATTATGATTCACTCGAGACGGCCTGCACTGGGGTCCAGGGCGTTTTCCATTTAGCAGGTCTCATCGCCTATTCTCGCGCCCAGCGAAGCTCGATGGAAGAGGTCAACGTACAAGGAACAAAGAATTTACTGAAAGCAATTGAACGAACTTCGCAAGCCAGGTTGCTACATCTTTCTTCCGTTGTGGCTGTCGGTGCTGGATTTTCCAAAGAGCAAATTCTTGATGAAGCATCTCCGTACAACGTTGGCCACCTGAACCTCGGTTACTTTGAAACCAAACACGATGCAGAACTCGCCGTTTTTGAAGCTGTGAGGCACGGAAAAATTGAAGCCGTCGCCGTTAATCCCTCCACGATTTACGGCCCCGGTGATTCCAAAAAGGGAAGTCGCGGTGTACAGCTAAAGGTTGCAAAGGGAAAGTTCCCGTTCTATCCGCCAGGTGGCGTGAACATCGTACATGTGGATGACGTCGTCGATCTTTGCGTGAAGGCCTTTCGAAGCGGTATCAATGGAGAACGCTTTATTGCCTGCGGTGAAAATCTCACCATCGAAGAGACTTTTCGAAGAATCGCTATGCTTGCGAAAGTGCCACCACCGCGTTTCGCGCTGCCTCGAGGAGCCATTTTTGCTTTGGCAAAAGTCGGTGACCTTTTAGAAAAGATAGACCGCAAGGGACCGATCAACTCAGAGAACGCGTGGACATCGACCCTTTTTCATTGGTTCCGACATGACAAGGCCACACGGGAATTTAATTTCCGGCCTCGCCCCGCACAGGAGGCTCTTGAAGCAAGTATCAAATGGAGTCGCGATCACGGACTCATTTAGTTTTTAAACTGGTTGGTTGATGGCTCGAGGGGCCATCATTCCTCGACCGGAAACGCGCATTGCTAGGACAAAAACGGTGGCGAGGTAAGGGATGATTTGCACCAAAGAGTTGGGCACAGACACGTCAAAAAGTTTTTGTCCCTGAAGCAGCATTTGAGTGGCATCGGCTGCGGCAAAAACGAAACAGGCCACTGCAGTTGGAACCGGTCGCCAGCCGCCCAGAATCAAGGCCGCCAATGCTATAAAACCACGACCTCCAGCCATGTCACGAATATATCCGCTACCTTGAACCATACTTAAATCGACGCCGCCAATCCCAATGATTGCGCCACCCAAAGTGCCCGCTAGAATTCGAATTCTTGCCGGACTCACTCCTTGAACGACGAGTGCCATGGGCTCATCGCCGGCTGCCTTCAAACGAAGGCCCCAGCGCGTGGCGCGCAAAGCGAAGAACAAAAAACCGGCCAGAACAAGCGCACCTAGAAAAAATCCTGTATCGCTGTTAAGGCGATTTGCCATCTCCAGTTGAGGTGTACCGCCTGTCACGCCAAACCACGCGCGACAAACGGTGGGAATAAAACCAGCGACCAGCATATTAAAGGCGATCCCGACAACGATTTGGTCCGCGCGGCTCATAACGGCCAAGAATCCGAATGCAAAACCGCTCATCGCGCCACTTAAAAATCCGGCAATTAGTCCAAGCCAAGGATTTCCAGTCACTGCCGCGGTCGCTGCTGCTGAAAAAGCTGAAACCAAAAGCTGGCCCTCGATTGCGACATTGGCCAAACCGGAACGTTCGGAAATTAAACCACCATAGGCAGCGAATAAAAGTGGAACGCTGACACGCAGTGTGCTTTCCAAGAACGCGATCAACAGATCCATCAGCGTCCCCCGTCAGAAGGAGAGGAAAGTATTCTCTCTTTCGCCTTCAGCCAGCCCGCCTCAAGCAATGATCTTGAAGCCACAGCTAGCACAATCAACGCTTGAACAACGCCGGCGAGATCGCGAGAAATTTTCTCGGTATCTAAATCCAAATCCAGCGATCCCTTTTGTAAAGCTCCAAACAAAATCGCAGCCGCGACTATTCCCGCCGCGCGACTCCCGCCAAGTAGTGCGACAGCGATTCCAACGAAGCCCGCGCCCGCGGCAAATCCTTCACGGGCTTTGTGCATGTAACCCAAAACTACAGACGCACCAGCTAAACCCGCAAGCCCACCGGATATGGAAAACGTCCGAAGTGTCGTTGCGCTCAACGAAACTCCGGATCGTTTCGCAAACTCGGGCGCTCCACCCACCCATCTTGTTTTCAGTCCGAAAATAGTTTTTTGCAAAACCACGTCAACAATAACGGCCACCGCGAGGGCGATGAGAAACGCCAAATTCAAAGGACTGGTTCCACCGACTCCTATGAAATCGGCCAAACCAGAAAATCGGAATCCCTCGCCAATTTCAAGCGTCTCGGGATTCTGAGACGCACTATTGCGAAAAACATCCAGAATCAGGAATCCAGCAAACCCGTAACTTAAAAAATTAAACAAAATCGAACCAAGAACTTCGTGAACCCCGCGACGCACCTTCAGCCATGCAACAATCCAGGCCCAAGTCCCGCCCGCAAGGAAACCCGCGAACATCGCTACAGGCCATGCAAGAATAGCTGGCAAATTCGAAAGCTGAATGCCAACTGCTGCCATAGCAATTCCCCCCATGGTCATCTGGCCCTCTGCGCCGATATTGAAAAGCCCTGCGCGCAGCGCCCACGAAACAGAAAGGCCCGTTAAGATTAACGGAGTCGCGTAATAAAGTGTGTAGCCCAAAGCAGTTGGAGTGCCAAAAGCACCATTTATAAGAACAGTCGCAACGTGGAGTGGGCTTTCTCCTAGAGCTAAAGTAAGGATCGATGTGAGGATCGCTGCCAGCCCTATTGCGATTATAACTGGGATCAGACGTTTCATACAGTGGACTCCGGCTTCACCATTCGACCGATGATCATCGAATCTCCGACTGTTTTTCGATCGAATCCCTGCACTTCTCTTCCGCCTAATGCCCGCTTAAATTCACCCGTTATCTTCCCACTTGCCATAACTAACAGTCGGTCCGACAGCGCAAATAATTCGTCAAGCTCGCTGGATATCACAAGGACTGCAGCTCCCTGGTCACGCGCTTGAATAATTTTTTCGTGAATTAGACGAACCGCTGCCAAATCAACACCGCGAGTTGGCTGATGCGCAACTAGAAGTTTTAATGGCCGAGATAACATTTCCCTAGCGAAAATGAGCTTCTGTTGATTACCCCCAGAGAGGCTCGAGGCTGGGGTCGCAAGCTCAGGGGCCCTGACGTCATAGGTTTCAGAAAACTTCTTAGCGCGCTCGTGCCATTCGTTTTTTTCAAGCCAAAATTTTTCTACATAGCCAATCGATGCATTCATCGTAACGGTCTCATCCATCCAAAGACCTTGATGATGGCGATCTTCTGCCACAACCGCCAAGCCATCTCGCCGCAGCTCCGCCAGGCGTTTCGCCGATACTGACTCTGACGAATTGCTTTCGACATTTCGACCGAGGACTTGAACAGTTCCTGAAAACCGCTGCAGCCCCAATAAGCAGTTTACGAGTTCGGACTGACCCGAACCATCTACACCAGCAATTCCTAGAATCTCTCCCGAACGTATTGAAAGTGAAATTTTATGCAAGGATCGCGAGGTACCAGATTCAGCCGACAGATTCGAGACACACACAACCGGCTCCGGCTGCAGTTCTTTGGGAGCCGCTGAACGCGGTGACAATGGAGCAACGTCGCTGCCAACCATTGCTCTTACAACTTCATCGCGAGCAGTGTTTGCGATCATGCCCGCACCCACCATTTTCCCAGCGCGCAAAACAGTCCATGTGTCGCAATGATCAAACACTTCCGATAGTTTGTGGGTGATTACAAAAACAGTACGACCTTGCTTCTTTAGCTGCTTCAATATTCCGAAAAGACTTTCGATCTCAATAGGAGAAAGAACTGCTGTAGGTTCGTCCAAAACAAGAATTTCAGCACGGCGAGCAATCAGCTTCAGAATTTCTACTCGCTGCCGCTCTCCAACCGATAAATT
Source organism: Deltaproteobacteria bacterium (assembly GCA_017302795.1). Lineage (GTDB taxonomy): Bacteria > Bdellovibrionota > Bdellovibrionia > Bdellovibrionales > JAMPXM01. The sequence continues at coordinate 169,536 of JAFLCB010000005.1, forward strand.
GCCGACCGTTTCATACCAATTCAACTTAAGGTCAGAAGAGGGCAATAATGCCTCCAAGTCCCTTATCGCTTTTTCACGCTTCAACCGACCGAAAAAGTCGACGGCTTCATGACCCAGCATAATGTTATCGATTACCGAAAGCGTTTCTACCAAAGTGAAGTGCTGTTGAACCATTCCAAGCCCGGCCCGGATCGCATCCGTCGGAGAAGAAAAATTCGCTAGCTTTCCTGATAAATGAACCCGGCCCTCCGACGCCTGCACAAGACCGAAGAGGATTTTCATCATCGTCGATTTTCCTGCACCATTTTCGCCCAAAACAGCGTGGATCAAACCCTCTTCGAATTTCGCACTGACACTGTCCAAAGCCCGATACTTACTGGGCTCGCAGATGCGTGTAACACCAGTAAACTCGACCGCAATCACTTCACTTCTTTCATCTTATAGAAGTCGGGCACCTTCACAGCGCCGCTGATGATTTGAGCCCGAACTGCTTCCAGTTTTTCCTGGTAGGGAGCGATGAGCGTTTTGTTGTGCTCGTCAACCGCATAGTCGATGCCTTTGTCTATCAACCCGAACGACTGGGTACCAGCTTTGAAGTTCTTCTCGACTTCGGATTTGATCGCTTCATAAACTGCGTTATCAACCCGCTTCAACATACTGGTCAGCACCCGGCCTGGTTTTATTCCGTTTTGATTCGAATCAACGCCAATGACCAATGTCTTTTTTGAGGAGTCCGTCTCTACCGCGTCAAAAACCCCGATCCCAGATGCTCCGGCAGCAGCAAACAAAACGTCGGCTCCCTGGCTCATTTGCGAAAGTGCTAATTCGCGCCCTCGAGTAGGATTCGCCCAAGCTGAGGCAGTGATTCCAACAAAACCATTCATTACCTTCACTTTTGGATTCGCTGCCGCTACTCCAGCTTCATAGGCGATTAGAAACCGGCGGACCAACGCGACGTCCATCCCGCCGACGAAGCCCACTTTTCCGGTCTTCGTTGCAAGCCCCGCCAAATACCCTACCAGGTAGCTACCTTCGTGCTCTTCAAACATAAGGCTAGACACATTCGGACCGTTGACCACCGAGTCAACAATTGCAAAATGCGTGTTGGGAAACTGCGGAGCTACCTTTTTGAGAGCATCAGCTTGCGCAAATCCGACGGCAATAATCAGCGGAATTCCCCGTTCGGCAAACGTCCTCATGGCGGGCTCAAAGGCTGCATCGTCTGGACTCTCTACATCCTTCAATGTCAGCCCAAATTCTTTTGCTGCTCGCTCGGCACCCGCGACGGCTGCTGAGTTAAAAGACTTGTCGTCTTTTCCGCCTTTATCGAGGACAAGACCAATCGACATTCCAGACGTCGCTTTCTTTTCTTCTGCAGATGCGCCAAAGTCCGATTTCTTGGTGCAAGCACACAAAACGATCGGAAGCACCACTAGCGGCAGCCGCAAACCGCGCTTAAAAGATTTCTCGAAACCTCGAACTGATGACATAGCGCCCTCCGACGACTAAACTGTATTTATCCCTCACAATAATTGCAGCTATTTTTCACAGTTCGCGTCGACTTGTTTGTCCCATCGCGTAAGTTCCAGTACAGTTTTCAAACGGTGATTCGACGCTTATTGCCCTTAGGCTGGTTTCTAATATCAATTCTCTGTGTGGGCGTCATTGCGATCGCCTCAGGAACTTTATTTTTCGTCCTCATACCAGATGCTAAGGACCTCGATTCCTGTCTTACGACCACCATGCACGAAGTTCGACTTTGCCGAAAAGAGCCGTCTTACGTGCCGCTGGCTCAGATCTCCGAATCACTGCAAAATGCTATCATCGTGTCAGAAGACTCTGCTTTTTGGGATCATGAAGGCATCGATTGGATCGAGCTTCGAAAAAGTTTCGAAACAAATATCGAGAAAGGTCGATTCGCCCGTGGCGGTTCGACGATCACGCAGCAGTTAGCCAAAAACGTTTATCTGTCGCCCGAAAAGTCGGTCCTTCGAAAAATTAAGGAAGCCGTCATAGCAACTCGGATCGAGCGACAATTTAAGAAAAAATTGATTCTCGAAAAATATCTCAACGTCGTCGAGTTCGATAAAGACGTTTACGGAATAAAAAAAGCGGCTCAGCACTATTTCCAAACTACACCTCGCTCGCTGACCATTGCACAAAGCGCATGGCTGGCCTTTTTGTTGCCCAATCCGCCCAAGTATTCGATCAGCTTTCACCGAAACAAACTGACTCCCTTCGCCTTCAAACAAATGAGCGAGATCATTAACCGTCTGGGACGGTTCAAAAAAATATCGGAAAGCGATCGCGCGGCAGCGCTGAACGAGGCGCGGTCCATGTTTGGCGGCCTCTCGGGCGAATCAACGGAACTTTATGATGAGCTCGAGGAAGAGGGCGATCAGAGCGAACCCTCGAATGCGCCGGCGCAAACTCCAGCGCCCGAATCTGCGGCTGATTCCGAAAGTGATGCCGCGGCAGCTCCATCAACCGACCCTATCGATGAAGAATTGGGCAATTCGTCCAACGATCCTTGATCTTTCGACTCACCTTCCTCTGTTGAATTTATATTCCATCGCGCCGCGATTGCGGAATGGTCTGGAATTCGGCTACTTGCTGTGTCGAACCCCCCAAGGATTGGGCCACTCAGAAAGTGAGTTTCTTTGATGAACATTTCCACTTCGTTCAAGCTTCTGGTTAGCTTAGTTTTCTTTTTCTCTGTTTCGAACTCTGCAGCTTCGAACTCTGCAGCCACAAATGCCGTGGCTATCGCAGAAGAAGCCGGCGAAAACGAAACAAATGTAATCGATGAATTAGACCCGTTTGCGGCGGACATCGAACAGCAACTTGAGCAGCTCGACCGCGAATACGAAAACGCGACCGACAAGTCTCCTTGGCTGGAAGGCAGCGGGCCAAACGCGCAAATGGCTCCGGGCAATACCTGTTACCGTTCGTCCTGCAAGGTCTACATCCGAGTTCGTAAATCTGAACAACGTATGTATGTTTACGTCGACGGCAACCCCTACGGCGAATTCCTTGTCTCGTCGGGTGCGCCTGGGCGCGAAACTCCCAACTTTGACAAACATCCTAACGGACGAATTTACGACAAGTACTCATCGCGAACTTTTCCAGGTGGAGATTACCAAGGACTAGGAAACATGCCCTACGCCGTGTTCATTCACGGCGGGTTCGCTCTTCACGGAACCACAAAAGGCAATTTTAAATACCTAGGCCGAAAGGCTTCACACGGCTGCATTCGCCTACATCCGGACAACGCCTTCATCGTCAACCGTCTGGTTCGCGAGCACGGAATCTACAACACCTGGATCCACATCGACTGATTCAGATCGATTGGTAAACATAGACATGAGTGCGGTAGGGCATGCGAATCACCCCTTCCGCATTCATTGCTGATATAAATACATTTTCCATTTCATTCAGCGCGATTTTCCGTTCGGCAAGCGGCAACGAAGCAATAAAGCTTATTGATGCCACGCGATCCCGCATCACCGCCAGGTCACCCACTTGATCGAAGCCGAAAGTCTGATAGCCCACTTCGCGAAAGGGATTCGGGTGCCTCTGGAACCCGCTTTTCCAACGCATCGTTTTGTACCTGGGAACATCACTCTCATAGCGATCTAGTATTTTCGAAAGCCGCGAAACCCAGCTTGCGCCTGATTCATCTCTTAGATTCCAAATAAGTATCAGTCGCCCGCCAGGCCGCAAGACACGCGCGATTTCGCGAACCGCCTGCTCATAATTAAACCAGTGGAAAGCTTGGGCGACGGTCACAACATCGAAAAAGTTATCGTCAAACGGAATCTGCTCGGCGGTTCCCGGAAAAGCAATCACGGAAGGCAGCTTCTCAATAAGTCGCTCGCGCATTTCAATAACCGGTTCGACCGCGAAAAGATCCCAAGCAGCGGGTTCGTTTACCAGGTTTGTGAACTTCCCTGTGCCAGCAGCCAGATCCAAAACTTTTGGTTTTCGTCTGCTCCCACTTGCGCCGTCTCCGCCAGTTACACCGGCCGTCAGATCATGGATAGTTTCGCGGATAAAAGAAAGCGCAGCCTCCGAATAACCCGGACGACCGCGCTCATATGCGTCGACAGAAGTGGAAAAACCCACGGCGGCTTTCTCGTGAATAGCTGCGCCGGTCACCTGCCTGACCTCAATCTCAATCGCACCTCATCAGTCAGCTGCTGCTGCCGAACGCTTACGCTTGTGCGGATCTAGTTCGCGGCAACGAATACGAATCGATAGCGGAGTCACTTCGATACACTCATCGTCGGTGATCCATTCCATAGACTGTTCAAGCGTCAAAAGCTTAATAGGCGTCAACTTCACAGCCTCGTCCGTTCCCGAGGCGCGAACGTTCGTTAGCTTCTTTTCGCGAGTACAGTTGACGACCAGATCGTTTTCTTTCGCGTGTTCGCCGATGACCATGCCGTCATAAACTTCAGTTCCTGGATGAATAAAGATCTTGCCACGTTCCTCTAAGTACCAAAGTGCGTAGGGAGTGGATTTGCCCTTGCGATCAGAAATCATCGATCCATTTTTACGGAACGTGATGTCGCCCTTGTAGGGCTCCCAGCCGCCAAATTGCGTATTCAGAAGACCGGTTCCACGAGTATCAGTCAGAAACTCAGAACGATAGCCAATCAGTCCTCGCGATGGAACATGGAACTCAATGCGAACACGGCCCGAGCCTTTGTTCACCATATTTGTCATGACCCCTTTTCGCGTTCCCATTTTTTCGGTCACGATCCCCGTGTACGCCTCGGCGACATCGACGACTGCGTTTTCCATCGGTTCCGATTTTACGCCATCAATGTTTTTGATGATGACCGTTGGTTTACCGATTTTGCACTCGTAGCCTTCTCGGCGCATTTGTTCGACGAGAACACCTAACTGCAATTCGCCGCGACCAAGCAGCTTGAACGTTTCAGGACGATCGGTCATTTCCAACCGAATCGCGACGTTCGTCATCACTTCGCGCTCAAGACGTTCGAGGATTTTTCGCGACGTCACACTTTTGCCTTCAAGACCCGCGAAAGGAGAGTCATTGACCGACAACATCATTGCAACAGTTGGTTCTTCAACAACGATTCGCGGAAGCGGCTTCGGAGTGGCCACCGACGTAATAGTGTCGCCGATCGTCAGGTCTTCGAAGCCCGCTACGATCGCGATATCGCCAGCGACGATTTCCTTTACCGCAACCTGCTTCATGCCGTCGTAGGCGAAAAGCGCCGAAATCTTACTTTTCTTATTGCCGTTTTCAGTCATTAGCAGAGCGTCGTCTCCGACACGCAAGACGCCGTTCAAAACGCGGCCGATACCAAGACGACCGACAAACGCGTTCCAGCCTAAGTTAGAAACCATAACCTGCAACACTTCCGCAGAGCTTGCTCGCGGTGCTGGGAACTTGTCCAAAATCATATCGAAAAGAACCGAAAGATCCGGCATCTTTACTTTTGGATCTGTCGAAGCCCAGCCTTCTCGAGCAACCGCGTATACGACTGGGAAGTCGGCTTGTTCTTCAGTCGCATCAAGGTCGATGAACAGATCGAAAATTTCATTCAAAACCTCGTCGATCCGCGAATCTGGGCGATCGATTTTGTTGATACAAACGATGACACGTTTGTTTTGCTCAAGCGCTTTCTTCAAAACGAAGCGCGTTTGCGGAAGCGGGCCTTCAGACGCGTCGACCAAAAGAACAGCTCCTTCAACCATGTTGAGGATCCGCTCGACTTCACCGCCGAAGTCACTGTGCCCGGGGGTATCGACGATGTTTACTTTGTGATCTTTGTAATAGAATGAAGCGTTTTTCGCGGCGATTGTGATACCGCGTTCTTTTTCAAGGTCCATCGAGTCCATGACTCGTTCTTCGACGTGCTCGTTCGAACGAAACAAACCGCTCTGTTTTAACAAGTGATCAACCAACGTCGTTTTGCCGTGATCGACGTGAGCGATAATTGCGATGTTTCTGATTTTATCTGCCGTGATGTTTTCCATTAACCGTTTCCATTTCTGTTCGCTTCGTTCTCAAGTCTCAATATCAATTCATATTCACTGTTTACCGTTTACCCGTGGCCACCCATCAAGAAGGCTTCCTGACTGGTGTCGGCCTGAACAAGGGCAGCAATACTATCGAAATATTCAAAGACGGCCTGAAGAGTGGCTTCCAGCGTTTCTTGCTGAAAAATCGTCTTTCGAAATTGCGAGGCGCCAGGATACCCGGTCGAGTACCACGAAGCAAATTTCTTCATCTGCAGCATGATAAATCGCTCAGGCTGGTCGCCCTGGGCAAGGGCGCCGAATGCCTGGTGCAATCGCTCGAACAAAACCCCGAAGTTTTTATCACACAGAGGGACCTCCCCTGAGTGCAAGAGCCCTTGCGCCTGCCTAAAAATCCACGGATTCTTTAAACAGCCGCGGCCGATCATCACGCCGTCGCAATTTGATTCTTTCAAGCGCCGCACAGCGGTTTCAGCCGTCAAAATGTCTCCGTTGCCGATAATGGGAATTTTCGACTTCGATTTCACGTCCGCGATGAAGTCCCAGTCCGCCAAACCCGAATAACCGGCTGCTCGCGTTCGACCGTGAATGGCAACCCACGTCAGCCCTTCCTCGTAGGCAATCCTGGCAACTTCGACGGCATTACGCGAGTCATGATCCCATCCTGTTCGAATCTTGACTGTCACTGGAATAGAAACCGAGGACTTTACCGCCTTGAAAACAGACTCTACCGCCTTTAAATCACGCAAAATGGCGGACCCAGCACCTTTCTTGACGACTTTTGGGACCGGGCAACCAAAGTTAAGGTCCACGAAATCAGCGCCACGACTTTCGACAACTTTGGCCGCGCGCCCAAGAATTTCAGGAGTTTCGCCGAAAAGTTGTATCCCAATCGGTCTCTGAACCGGTTCAAATTCCATAAGCTGTAAAGTTTTGCGACTTGCGTATTCAATCCCATGCGCAGAAACAAGTTCAGTGATCACGGTCCCGCAATCAAGTTCGCGCATCACAGATCGAAACGCGCAGTCCGTGATGCCCGCCATCGGCGCCAAGACGAAGGGCCTTCGCTTCAGTTCCACATTCAAATCAGTCACTGGATCAGCACCCACTTATTTCCCTAAGCCTTCGACATTGCAGCAAATGATGTAAAAGAAAGCCTGCTGCTATCTAGCGGATCGGTTTGCCGTCGGCAAGAAGCCGCCGGGCTTTGTTTACATTAAGACCGTTTTTTACTACGGTTTTCGTATGGGATTCATCTCGCCCACTGACATTGAAGCTCTTGCAAAAGTGCTCGCCCCTTACATCACGAAAACTCCCCTTGTCACTGGGGGCGGCGCCCTACGTCAGCTGTTTTTAAAGCGGGAAGACCTTCAATTGACCAACAGTTTTACCGTGCGTGCTGCTCTTGGAATTTTGCTGGGTCTGTCAGAAGAGCAAAAGAGCCGCGGCATGATTTTGACGACCCCTGGAAATCTCGGCTGGGGCCTCGTATACGGGCTTCAGTGCCTGAACTTAAAAATGCGGCTGACGATCGTCATCCCGAAAGATGCAGTAGAAGCGAAACGGCTTGGCCTTCTGCAGGCCTTACACCCGGGAATTTCAGTTGTCCAAGACGGATTTGGCGAGCTTGAGCGCTATGAAATCGTCCGGAAAATTGCTCTCCGCGACGGGCTCGAGGAGCTTCAGCTAAAGAATCGAAAAGATGAGGTTGCCGCCAAAGGATCGATTGCCATTGAAATTCTCGAACAACTTTCATTTGTAGCTGGCGCAGATCACAAGCGACCTCTTCGATTTTTCTGCCCCATCGGGTCGGGCGCCTTGGCGGCAGGCTGTGCGATTGTGCTTAAGAACGCGATGGGCGAATGCGTAAAAATCATCGGCGCGGAACCTGCGTCGGCCAATGACTTTGCCCTGCTCTTTCATCAACGTACAGTCAGCACCGCCGCTGCGCCAATGAGCGTTGCGGACTCGCTAAGATCGCCTAAGGTTCGGGACGAGTATCGATCGACACTGCTCGCACTGATGGATGATGTCGTTGAGGTAAGCGAAACAGAAATCATAGAAGCGATGCAACTTCTCAAGGAATCCAGTCAAATCGTGTCCGAGCCTTCATCTGCAATTTCTGTCGCCGGCTATTTGAAAAATCCGGCTTTTGATGGAAATTCTGTCGCCCTGTTGACGGCTTCGAACGTAGACACTGACCGCTTCCAGTTTCTAAAGTCAGCGCTCTGAATCGCCGTCTCGAACGATCTCTTTGTAACAAAGGATAATCTTCTCCGTGCTCTTCGCAGTCTCGATAGTTTGACCAGGAATTACTCGGCAGCGCCAGTCAAAGCCAGGTACCGGCCTTAAGTTCCAAGTCTTCGAGAACAACTGAAGTGATTTTTCGTCATAGTAGCCGACATACTTATTCCAAGGTTCCGGCCACAAACCGAGTGCAAAATCATAAAGGCCAGTTCCTACACCAGTGCCCCGCGCCTCCGGTAAAACGTAAACGCCGCGAACTCGAATAGTGGTGTCTGAAATATTATATACAAGCGACCAACCCACCTGTTTGCCATCGATCGAAGCGGCAATTGGAAACTGCAACGTCCGACGAAATACCTCGGATCCCACATACTGAACCATTCCGTATGGATTATTGATAATTGGAATCCAATGATAGTCCTCGATCCATTTCCACATCGGCCGGACACATTTTCGCCAATTTTCAAATGTAATGACTGAATATTCCACCTTTTTAATAGACGAGGCCATAGTGTCCCTCGTTCATCCGGTGAAAGCGGTCATCACAAATTTGCCAATTCTTTGCCATTATCGCGAGGGAGGTATGCCAAGCCTCCCGCGCCTTCGGAGATTTTGCACTCAGTCGCCCCTGAAAGCTTAAAAGTTTTTCTCGAAACGGCTCGGACAGCTTTGTGCTCGGAAGCTCGGCCCCTTGACCGCCACATAGAAGGCCCTGCACATAGGCCGGCAAAATTTCTGGCGTCGAACGAAAAAAGTCGACCACTCCAGATCGCCCCAAGACTTCCAAATATCTCGCGGCATCCATGTCCGACTCCAGCTCTTCGAGGCACCAGTTGACCGGGCCAATCGATTTGTCCTGCACGAGATCAAAATTCAAATCAATGATTCGAGGCAAGTGGTTCTCGAAAATGAACATCCCTCGCTGCTTTGTCGCTATGAAAACGGAAAAAAGAATTAATGGATCTGTGCCACGAATCTGTGCGGAACTTCGGTCGAGGAAGACTTCAAATTCATCCCAAGTGAAACTCTCGGCCTTTAGAGCGAAACCCAGACCTCGCAGCTCACCCAAAATTTCCGACGGAACTTCTGCTGGAGTTTCTGGTCGCTCCGCCAAGCAAGGCACCACGACCGTTAGCTTATCTCTGCAGTCTGCAAAGGCTTGCAAAACTAGCTGGCAATACGCACTGCCAGTGTAAACCAACCTAAGTTCGCCGTGTCTTTGTACAGCCTCATTTGCCGCCAAACTGGATTCATCGAGTATTGGTCCGACCGCTCTGCGAGGCCGGCCATGCTCCGCCCAGTACATGCAGGTTGAGCTTTCTCTAAACCGCCCGACCTCGCCGTTATAGCCGAACTTAAAATGACCGCCGAAGGAAAAATCGGCCTGAATACTGGTCGACTCGTTGCGCATCGGCGCACGTGGGAAACCAGCGGCCGGATTTTTTAAAGTGTTCGTGCCATTCAATCCGTAAATGGCAATCTGCTCTGCAATGAAACGGTCGGCGCGCAGCTTGTCAGGGCCCGAATTGGCATTTGCGGTACTTGTGCTTTTTGAGTCCAAAACTTTTGCCTTTCATCCCGATCCAGCTTCCTGTCATAATTGAACCAATGCAGTCTTGTTTGTCGAGCCGCTTCTTTCTGTTTTTCCCAATGCCGCTTATTGGTTTTCAGATCGCGACAATGTTCGTGGCACCAGGCTCATTAAACTTCATGGCTGTCGACTTCATTGGCGAGACGTTCTTTCTTGGCTCGACACATAGTTACCTTTCTATTGGTATTTTTCTTCTCCCCGCTGCAGCAAACTGGTTCCATCAAAGGGCGGAGGCAAAGCGACAATCCATTGGCGTTTGGACCCTCGCGTTGGGCCTCCTGGCGTTTTCGTTTTTCATGTGGCGTGCGCTGTCCGGGGGGCGCCCAAGCAGCGTTCGGCCGATCATCATTCTCATCACGGATCTGATGTTCACAGCACTTCTGCTGCATCATACTTTGTGGCAGGTAAAAGGCCTATCGATGATCTATCGGCTCCAGCCCACAGCAAATTTAGCAAGCAATGTGCAATTCCACTCTGCACAGTTTCCGAAAAACCCAAGATGGCAGGTCTTTGAAAACGAACATATTCCGTTTTATCTGCTTCTTTCCCTTGTTCTCTGTGTTCCGGCGGCTTCAACCGCGAAAGCATTGTTTCCAACGCTCGCGAGTATTTTGAACCTAAGAGCCATCGGACTTGTTTCTTCTGCATCGATGTTTTTTATCGCGGCTTTAATCATAGTTCCCGACCTGCTGAACGGCGATACCCAGTTTCGCAAACGCGCATGGTTCAATTTGCGTCTCTCGTCATGGGCCCTAATTCCTATTTCCAAATACGGCTTCATTATTTCTTCTGTCATTCATGGAATCGAATACTTAGTTGTTAACCTTCAAATTTTCTCGAAAGAGAATAGAGAGTTCGCCGTCAAAATGATCGTCAGCTTGCTTGCAATCGCGATCAGCGTTCGCATCTGCATCTGGGGATTCAGAAGCTATTCACCAGGTCAAGCGCCACTGTTTTTAACTATTTTGAGTTCGGCCGGCCTCACGTTGGGACTTGCGCACTACTATTGGGATCGAAAACTGTTCGCAATGCGAGAGCCCGAAACGCGGGCCTTCACAGGCTCGAGACTCTTGGGCTCAGCAAGCCACGATCACTTTCAGCAGCCATTGGAAATAAAAAGAAGAAAAAATGGTGGTCAGAGACGGGATTGAACCGCCGACACATGGATTTTCAGTCCATTGCTCTACCAGCTGAGCTACCTGACCACTGGAGAGATTCAAGAGAGAAAGGGGTATCAAGCCGCTAGCAACCCTGTCAAATATCGATTTCGGACCCTTCAAAAAAGGCCAAAAACACTAGGAATTTCCAGTTTTAAGACAGACCTAGCCGTAGGAATGCTACTTCCAACGGCAAAACCCCGCAGATTCAAACTTTTGCTAGCGCCTGATCGAGGTCTCGAAGCAGATCGTCGACATCCTCAATTCCGACACTTAAACGGACAAGACTGTCGTCAATGCCCAATGATTTTCGGATCTCAGCAGGTACCGATGCATGAGTCATGATCGCCGGATGTTCGATCAGCGATTCGACCCCGCCCAAGCTTTCTGCCAGGGCAAACACACGGACGTTTTCTAAGACCGCACGCGCGCCCGTCATTCCACCTTTAACAAAAAAGGTGATCATTCCACCGAAGCCAGACATTTGTTCTTTCGCCAGCGAATGTTGCGGATGCGAAACCAAGCCCGGATAGATGACTTTTTCCACTTTCGAACTTTTCTCGAGATACTTTGCCACTTCGCGTGCGCCAGCTTCATGAGCCTTCATTCGAATCGCGAGAGTCTTCAACGAACGCATTGCCAAAAAAGAATCAAATGGGGACTGAATTCCGCCCATTGTATTCGATAAGAAAGCGATTTTCGCGGCAATCTCATCATCCGAAGTGACCAACGCGCCTCCGACCATATCGCTATGGCCGTTGATATACTTCGTCACTGAATGAACAACGACCGTTGCGCCAAGTTCCAGCGGGCGTTGGAAATACGGGCTCATAAAGGTGTTATCGATCACCGAAATCACGCCCCTAGCTTTCGCAAGAGCGCTAAGTTTTTTGATATCGACCAGCTTCAATGTTGGATTGGTCGGCGTTTCTAACCACAACATTTTCGTATTGGACTTTAAAGCCTTGGTGAAGTTTTCCGGATTAGTGAGATCGACAAAGCTAAAGTCGATTCCGTTGTGACGAATGACCTTATCCATCAGGCGAAACGAACCGCCGTACATATCGTCGCCCGCAATCACATGATCGCCAGCTTTTAAGAGATGTAGAATCGTCGTCGACGCCGCACAGCCCGAAGCAAACGCGAAGCCATGTTTCCCAGACTCCAAGTTTGCGATGCAGGCCTCATAAGCTTTGCGAGTTGGGTTGTGCGTCCGGCTATACTCAAACCCGCGGTGAACTCCGGGCGAACTTTGCACATAGGTCGAGGTCAAATAAACTGGCGTCATGATTGCGCCCGTCGTTGGATCTGGCTCCTGCCCGGCGTGAATGGCGCGCGTTTCGAATTTGAATTTTTCTGCTGACCAATTTGTTTCCATTTTAATTGAGCCCTTTTTCTTGAAGCCAACCCTCGTTGAATGCCTTGCTGAGGTACGAACGACCTCCGTCAGGGAACATCACAAGAATATTCGATGGTTTTTCTAGTTTTTCAGAATACTTCACTGCCGCAGCGAGCGCGGCTCCGCAGCTTGGTCCAACCAGAAGCCCTTCTTTGGACGCAAGGTCTCGACAAGCTTTGAAGGATTCGGCGTCGTTCACTCGAACGACGTCATCCATATATTGGAAGTGAACGTTTTCCGGAAGCATGTCTTCCCCGATTCCTTCTACCAAATAAGACTTGGCCGGATCTCGGACCTCTTTAAAGTAGAAGAGATCGTAGAGAATACTGCCGATTGGATCGGAACAAACGACTTTCACGTTCTTGTTTTGCTCTTTTAGGTATCGTCCTACGCCAGACAATGTCCCGCCTGTTCCGATTCCGCCGACGAAAACATCAATTTGCCCGGCCATCTGCTTCCAAATTTCGGGGCCAGTCGTTTGATAATGAATAAGTGCGTTGGCGGGATTGTGGTACTGATTCGCCAAGTAGGCGCCTGGAGTTTCGGCGACAATGCGTTTAGCTACTGAATAGTGCGAGTTTGGGTCGTCTGGTTCAAGACCGGTCGGAGTCATAACAACTTTCGCGCCATAGGCCCGCAAAACCGCGCGCTTTTCTTCGCTGATTTTTTCAGGCATCACAAAAACGCACTTATAGCCCTTCAAAAGGCCGACCAAACCCAAGCCGACGCCCGTGTTGCCAGAAGTGGCCTCGACGATGGTTCCACCCGGTTTTAATTCGCCTCGTTTTTCGGCGTCTTCAACTATCGCCATTGCGATACGGTCTTTTACGCTTCCACCTGGATTAAAAAATTCAACTTTCCCAAAAAACTGGTGCTTGCCAATGGGAACGCACTTGTTAAGTCGGACGATCGGCGTATTGCCGATGGCCGAAAGCACGTTCTCGTGCACGTTCACAAAGGAACCCGCGTTTGCGGATACTTTAGATTTTTCCATTTAGATCCCCCGAATTAAACTACGGCGAAAAGTCCGCTTCGCGTGGCCGGGGCACAGCTTTTTCAGCCTTTGCTAAAGCTTTCGCTTTTTTAGCTGCGGCCGCCCCTGTTGCCTCTGGTTTCGTGCGATTTCGCGAACCGTCGTCATGGCACTCTAAAAGGCTAAGCGCAAGGCGGAGTTGTTCAGTTTGATCAAGGGTCGCTGGATAGCCCCAATCAGCTAAAGTTTGGGCGACTTCTTTCACGTTGGCAGGGCCCGCTAGTAGGCGGTCGACCAACGGTTCCAATGCTTCAAGACTGATTTCAGATTTTACTTTTGCCATTGGCCCCTCAATGGCCAAATCCTAGCGTGAAAAATCGATCGCACTCAAGACTAACGCGAAGCATCCGAAGCTTGCCCTCGGGCAGCCGCTCGACTTCCGCTTTTCACATATTTCAGATCAAGACTCCGGCTTTCAAGCGCATTTCTGCAAGTCTCCGTTACGTGGGGATTCAGCGCCGGTAATACCGGAGCACGTAGGGCCAATCTCCTGCACTCCTCTGTAAGTTCCAATGTTTCTGTTTCGGACTTCACAAACGCAAAACAAGAGACCGGCGGCCATCCTTTGGTGAGTTGAATCTCGCAGGCGCGCTTCAACACCGTGCCGGTATCTAAATTGTCCGCTTCCCGCAAAAGTGCACGTTTATCTTTCAAAATCAACAGAGTCGAAATTTCGGAACCGCTGCCGAAGCGCGCTGTCGTTCCTGCGGCCAATTCTGAAAGAGGGGACAAGCTACCAGACATGATGATGATAAACCCGAAAAGTGCAGGCTTTATGATTTTTATGGGCATAACAGCTCCTAGGTTAAAGTGACTGAAGAAAGGACCGTGTAATGGGACCAAACAGCAATATGAGAAAAGCTGGGAATAGAAAGAGAAGCAGCGGCACCAGCATTCTAAACGGAAGTGTCTCGACGTGAGACTTCATGTCTAATTCGAGTTGGTTTTGAACATCGGCTTTCAACGAAATCAAATCCGCCAAAATCGCTTCTCCACGGAATCCAGCGAGTAAGACCTGAAATAAGTTTTCTCTGTATGGAGACAGCGTCGCGCGCAGAACAGTAGAAGACCCCTCCATATCTCGGAGCAGGTGCAATACCTGAAGACGAAAATCCCGGTGATACCTGCTACCTTGCCGCTGGTAATCGGAACTGCGGTCTGCCCAGCGCAAAAGAGCGTCTCTCACGTTGTCACCACGCCGGATCCCTTCTTCAACAAACCATATGCATTCAAGCACCGGGTTTATACTGTCCATTTCACCCTCCGTCCGCCTCGCCAGATCCAAAATGATCCAATTAAAAACATCGGACCCGCGATCTCCATCGCATCGCGAACGGATGTCCAGCCAAATGCAAACGTTGAAAAGACCGAGATCGCAGCAAAAACGAGACTCAATAACGTCGATTGCGCGCGAACTTGTGCCATCGCTTGTACAGACCTACGTCGAAAAATTCTTTGCTCCCTCATTTGCGCTCTCCACCGAGCAAGCTCCGCAATTTGATGACTGGCACAAGAGTTGATTCGACAAAACTCTTTGGCGATTTCTCGGTCGCGACGATTAAGTACTTCTTTTTCCCGCTCGTTTGGCGATGGCCCACTCGACTTTTGTGGTGAAAAAGTCACAGCGCGAGCAATCGCGAGCATTCGAATCCGATTCGGCGACAAATTTTTTGCAGCGTGGTCCTCAAGCGCGCCGACAAGTGAATGGCCCCTCCGCATTCTCATGATGAGATTCGAAATCCATTCTTCCAACTGATTTTCAAACGCGCTATTTCGCAATTTTGCTAGGAGAAATGCGCCGACTATACTTATTGAGACCGGCAGCTGCAAACGCAGCCAAGCATCGATCTGCGAACGTGGTGGCATGAAAAAGAAGGAGCTCATCACGAGCAGAGATATGCCGGTGCCAATTTTTGTCATGTCGAATGCGCTGATGATTCTTTCTCGCACCAAAATCGTAGCGAGATGAGAAGCGGACATCCATCCGACCACTGAACACGCACAAATCATGATCTCAAACAGACTTCGCACTCGATCCTCCGTGAGATTTCGGAGCAAGAGTTGGGCGAATGACGCCCGAAACCGATCGATTCAAAAAAAGATTCGCACTCAAGTTTATTTTTTCTATTGACGATCAGAGTCGTGGAGTTATCCTTTTTGTAAGGAAGTCTTCAGATCACGAAGTGAATCGCACAGAGTGGTCAACAATAGCGAACTCATCCCAGGAGGAGCGAGACATGGCAAAGAAGAAAGCGACTAAGAAAGCAGCGAAAAAAGCTACTAAAAAAGCTGCGAAGAAGAAAACGACTAAAAAAGCGAAGAAGTAGTAAGTGAGGTCCTAACGGATCAAACTTTAAAACCCTCGAGTAATCGAGGGTTTTTTTTTGCCAATCACGACACTGAAGAACGCTTCACTGATTGCGCACAATACGCTTCCAGAGCGGCGTAGACGAGTTTGCTTACGGTGCTGTTGCGATCCCACAGGCGGGTGCCAGAGACGGCACCGCGGAACGATGTGAATGAGCAACTGGGAAACAAAGCGATTCCTTTTGAGACTAAAAGAGCTTCGCGCGAATTCCTTCCTTTTGAAGAAACTGTCGGATGGCTGGCTCATCCAACTTGTCCAAACGCCACATCAGCCGGTGCAGGAGGTCCATGGTTTTCTCGGCCTCAGGACCGCGAAGTTTGGATGTCACTATTATGAGGTCGTCGGTCAACTGCGCAACGTTGGTCACGATCTTCGAGAATTCTTTGTTCTTCGATGTTTTTTCGAGCAAGACCAGGGTCTTGTTCAAATTGGTCACCAGGTTGTTCATTTTTTCGACCGTATCGATGACCGAACCCTCGTTTTTCTCCACCATTTCTAATATTTTTCCGGCCAAGCCGTAACTTTGAGACAAAAGCTGATCGATTCGCGGTGGATCTTCGCCACGAACGAAGCTGCCAGGTGGAATTTCGGCAGAGGACAAGGACCCCGGAGTCACTTCAACGAATTTTTCGCCGATGACACCCGCCAAGTTGATAAAGAACCGAGAGTCTGCGCGGACAGTTTTCCAGGCATCTCGGCTGATCGATAAAGTAACGGTGAGCTTAACCTCTTCGCCAGCCGTAGTTTTTTGTTCCGGGGTGAACTCAATCGACTTCACCTTTCCTACCTTAATACCCATCACTCGAACCGGGGATCCGACATCAACACCGCCCGCGAAGTTATAACCCACTCGAACGTCGTAGGAAGAGGAGAAGGGATTTAAGGCACCGAGGTACCAGACAAAGCCTAGAACCATGACGATTGAGATTATAAACAGTCCGCCGACTTTCACTTCCGGAGACCATGGCTTTTGTGAAGGGTTCGATCCGCTTGAATTTGACATGACTCTATTAGAGAGGAATTTAAATGATTAAACAACCCATCGAAGTGCGGTCTTTTTTAATAGAAATAGCTCATCAAATAGGACATCAGAAAGTCTAGGACGATAATCGCCACCGAAGAGGACACGACAGCATTAGTTGTCGCGAGTCCAACTCCTTCAGCCCCCGGTCGACATCGAAGTCCACAATAACAAGAGAACAATGGAATCACGGCACCAAACACGGCGCCCTTGATAACTGCGAAGACCAGGTCTTGGCCAGTTATGAATGGGCGACTCATTTCCATAAATAGGCCAGCTGTGTAGCCGAGCTTCACAATTGACACGCCCATTGCCGCTAAAAGGCAAACCAGGTTGGCGATCAGACTAAGAATTGCGCCTGCGATTGTGCAGGCAATTAAGCGAGGCGCGACAAGAAAGCGAATCGGGTCGAGGCCCAGCATTTGAAGCGCCTCGACTTGCTCGGTGATTTTCATGGTGCCGACTTCCGCGGCCATACCCGCTCCTGCACGCGACGTGACAAGCAGTGCCATAACGACGGCACCCAGTTCGCGAAGAATCAACATCGCTGCAAACCCGGGCACCATCGAATCGTTTTGAATGACGAGCTTCATGTGAAATGACGCTTCGATAATTGTGACCATAGCTGCTGCGCAAACACAAAGCACGATGATGGGCAGACTTTCACCGGCGACGAAGTAAATTTGCTTTGCAAGGTCGCGCCGGCGAAACGGGGGTGTTGCGGCAGCCGAAAATGAACGTGCCGCAAGGTAGCTGAAAGAAAATATATGATCAAAGGCATTTCGAATCATGCATTCACCGCAGTTTCGATCGAGCCCGCACCCAGTTGAGAAATCAAGACATTTAAAACAGTTTCAGCGATGAGGCTGGTGGCCCAGTCCGCCGCAACAAGTGCAACCATCGTGGCAACGGCCGTTTCGACAACCGCCCGCCCCACGCCTCTCGCGCCGCCGCTAGCAGTAAAGCCTTTGTAAGTGCAAATTGCCGCAAGAACTATAGCGTAAACGAGACATTTAAAAATTCCGGTCGCAATCGACGGGAGCTTCACAATGGTCGGGATATGCCGAAAGTATTCGTCCGCGTTTATACCCGCAAAACCAATCGCCAGAAGCACGCCACCAAATACGGACATCAACAGTCCCGCCGCCAAAAGAGCAAAGCTAGATAAAATGATGGCGATCATTCTCGGCAAAATCAGTTCTTGAAACGGGTTGGCACCCAAGCAACGGATCGCATCGATTTGCTCAGTCACTCGCATTGTTCCAAGTTCGGCGGCAGTAAATGCGCCCACTTTTCCGCTCAACATAAAGGCGATGAGCAATGGCCCAACCTGCCTGATGGTTGCGCTCGTAGAAAGTCCGCCGAGGTATCCCATCGCACCGTAGGCTTCAACCTGCATCGCGAATTGAACTGTCATGATGGCGCCTACAAAAAAACCAGCCATTGCCGTCGTCGGAAGACTTTGCACCGTCACCCGCCAGACCTGCATGAAAACTTCGTGACGATTGACACCTTTGCGGATCAGCACATCCATCGACTGAAGGAAAAACTGAACGCAGCCGCCAATATCCGCTAGCAAAGTCATGCTTGAACCGCCCGCGCTTTTGCTTCTTCAAGGAAGTCCACCACAAGTGGTTGCTTTGAGCTCATAATCTGTTCAACAGTTCCCTGCTCGATGATTTTCCCCTGATCTAGAACGATAATTCGGTCGGCGATCTCTAATGCGCAGTCCATATCGTGACTGACAACAATCGAAGTTGTCTTCAAGCGATGCGATAAATCGCGAATTAAAAAATTGATTTGCTTCGTTGTTACCGGATCAAGACCAGTTGTGGGTTCGTCAAACATTAAAATCGTCGGCCCAACCGCGACGGTTCGCGCAAGACTGACACGTTTTTGCATTCCGTAGGAGATCAATGTCGGAAGTTTATTTTCGATTGTGTCGCTGAGGCCGACCATCGCGAGGCATTCTCGCACCCGCGGCAAAGACTGTTCGAGTGTCAGCTTTTCGTGTTTCATCAATCCGTATGCGATGTTTTCTGCGACGGTCATTGAATCGAACAAAGCGGGATGCTGAAAGACCATGCCGCACCTTCTTCGAATAGGAAGATAGTCTTCCTCAGATAAATGAGTGACGTCCTGCCCGTCGATGACCACTTTTCCACCGTCGGCCCTTAAAAGACCGACCAAAGTCTTCAGCAAAACAGACTTTCCAGTGCCAGAGGTGCCGAGAATGAAAACGATTTCACCTTTTTCAATTTGAAGTGAAAGCCCCTTCAATACTTCTCGATCTCCGAATCTCTTAATCAATCTTTCAAATTGGATCATAGCTGATCACCCATCGGCGGCCCTGCCTGCCCAATTGACCGAGATCCGGTTTGCCCACGAAGAAAGCTAAATACGCGCGGGTCCGAATGCGTTTTCGTTTCTTCGACAGTACCCGTCACAACTACATTTCCGCGAAATACAAACGCCATTCGATCTGCAATTTGGAATGCGCGAGAGAGTTCGTTGGTTACCAAAACCAAAGTCGCTTGATCGCGGCCTTGAAGGTCCTTGATGAGACGGGTAATTTTGCGACTTGTGATGGGATCAAGTCCCGCCGTTGGGTCATCGTAAAGGATCAGATTCGGCACCAATGAAAGGGCCCGCGCAATTCCCAATCGTTTTTGCATTCCACCACTAATTTCAGATGGATAACGCTCGGCAGCTTCGGCTAGTCCCACCGCATCAAGAAGCTTGCGGCTGAGCACCTCTGCCTCGGCCTCTGCGAGCCCCAAAGTTTCAATTTGCGGAAAGTTGACGTTCTCGAGAGCAGTCAACGAATCGAAGAGCGCATTGCGCTGAAAAAGCATTCCCGTTTGGCGCCCGAAATTTCGTCGCTCAGAAGTCGAGAGATCGCGACGGTTTCGGCCACGAATCAGCACTTCGCCAGACGTTGGTTCGATCAATCCAGCTATGATTTTAAGCAAAACCGATTTTCCCTCACCACTTGGGCCCATGACTGTCACGACTTCGCCGCGCCCCACCGCAAGATGGACGTCTTGCAGCAAAGTTTCACCCGCGATCTCAAGCGAAACGCCACGGAGTTCAATGAATGGCTCGATCTTTGGCTCGTTCCTATTTGAATTGCTCAAATCCGTCCTATCCCGCAATTACCTTTTGCCCCATCATCATTGCTGAATTATTCACAGTGAACACTATCTTCGAACGTTTCACCCTCCAAAGTAAATTGGAGATCGCCTCACGAGGACGCAAATGGCCACATATGAGAAAATCAAGGTCCCAGCTTCAGGTCAGAAAATCAAAATCGGCGCCGGCGGAAAAATCGAATGCCCGGATCAACCGATTGTTACCTTCATTGAGGGCGATGGCATCGGTGCCGACATCTGGAAAGCATCTGTTGCAGTTTTTGATGCAGCCGTAAAAAAAGCGTATGGCGGCAAGAAGCAGATCCACTGGTGCGAAGTTTACGCCGGTCAAAAGGCGACGCAGATGTACAATGGCAATTTCTTCCCCGAAGAAACACTGACCGCAATCAAAGAGTTCGTCGTTTCGATCAAAGGGCCGCTAGAAACTCCGGTCGGTAAAGGCATCCGTTCTTTGAACGTGGCTCTTCGCAAGGAACTTGATCTCTATGCGTGCGTTCGCCCAGTAAAGTACTACACAGGTGTGCCAGCTCCGGTGAAAGAACCGCAAAAAGTTAACATGACTATCTTCCGTGAAAATATTGAAGACGTTTACGCGGGTATTGAATTTCCAGCCGGCTCTGCAGAAGCAAACGAATTTATTGCGCTAGCGAAAAAGCACGGCAAATCTATTCGGGAACTTAGCGCAATCGGCGTGAAGCCGATGTCGGCCTTCGGAACGAAGCGCCTGGTTCGAAAAGCGATTCAACACGCGATTGCCTACAAGTGCCCAAGTGTCACGCTGGTACACAAAGGCAACATCATGAAATTCACCGAAGGCGCCTTCAAAGACTGGGGCTACGAACTGGCGAAAGAAGAGTTCGGTGATTTCACGATCACCGAGCAAGAGCTCTGGGATAAATTTGACGGCAAAGCACCCGCTGGCAAAATCATCGTAAAAGACCGCATTGCGGACAGCATGTTCCAACAAGCTCTTCTGCGCCCAGAAGAATATTCGGTTTTGGCTCTGCCAAATCTGAACGGTGACTATATGTCAGACGCATTAGCGGCCCAGGTCGGTGGACTTGGCATTGCGCCAGGTGGAAACATCGGTGACGGCTTTGCTGTTTTCGAAGCGACTCACGGAACTGCACCGAAATACACAGGACAAGACAAAGTAAACCCAGGATCGGTCATTCTTTCTGGTGTCATGATGCTTGAATACATGGGCTGGCGTGAAGCAGCAACCATGATTGAAAAGGGACTTGGCGACGCAATCAAAGCCAAAAAAGTAACTTATGATTTCCACCGCCAGATGGAAGGCGCAACACTTTTGAAGTGCTCGGAGTTCGGCCAGGAAATCATCGCTCGAATGTAGGTTTTGAAATTTTATTTAATATTTAGATCAGCAACGAATTGTTTGAAGGAGAGAAAATGGCTACGCATCAACGCAAGAAAATCGCCGTCATCGGCGCAGGATTTGTCGGTTCAACATGTGCACACTGGGCAGCTGCAAAAGAATTAGGTGATGTAGTTCTTCTCGACGTGAACGACGGCGCCGCAAAAGGCAAAGCACTCGATCTTTACGAAGCTTCACCTGTTGAATTGTTCGACTCGCGAATCACCGGTACCAACAACTATGCTGACATCGCTGGTTCAGATGTTGTGATCATCACAGCAGGCCTTCCACGAAAGCCAGGCATGAGTCGCGATGATCTTTTGGCAACGAACGCCAAAATCATGAAAGAAGTTTGCTTGGGCGTGAAACAACATGCTCCGCAATCGGTCGTCATTGTTGTTTCGAACCCACTGGACGCAATGGCTTATGTCGCGAAAGACGTGCTTGGCTTCCCAGCAAATCGAGTTCTTGGCATGGCCGGCGTCTTGGATGGCGCGCGCATGAAGACGTTCATCGCAGAAGAATTGAAAGTTTCCGTTAAAGACGTCAACGCTTTCGTTCTTGGCGGGCACGGCGATACAATGGTTCCAATGCCACGCCACTGTTCGGTTGGCGGCGTACCGCTGATGGAAATGCTACCAAAAGAAAAGATCGACGCGATTGTCACCCGCACCCGCAACGGCGGAGCCGAAATTGTTGGTCTGTTGAAAACAGGCTCGGCGTTCTACGCTCCAGCAGCATCAGCCGTGCAAATGGCAGAAGCGATCTTGAAAGACCAAAAACGTATTCTTCCATGTGCGGCTTTCCTAGAAGGTCAGTACGGCGCGAAGAACTTGTTCGTCGGAGTTCTCTGTAAACTAGGCGGCAGTGGTCTCGAGCAAGTCATCGAACTGAAGCTGAACGATGAAGAACGTAAAGGTCTTGATCATTCGATCAAAGCAGTTCAAGAGCTCGTCGACGCATTGAAAAAGCTGGAGTTCTAAACAATGAATATTCATGAGTATCAGGCAAAAGAGCTATTGCGAAAGTACGGCGTGGCCACCCTAAAAGGGGTCATGGTCGAATCAGCTGATAAAGCAGTTGAAGCGGCTAAATCCCTTGGCGGAACTGTTCACGTTGTAAAAGCGCAGATTCATGCCGGCGGCCGCGGAAAAGGTGGCGGAGTAAAAGTTGCGAAGTCTTTAGACGAAGTGCGCGACTTTACGAAAAAGATGCTCGGGATGACTCTCATCACGCATCAGACCGGCCCCGAGGGCAAAGAAGTCCAAAAAGTTTACATCGAACAAGGCTGCAATATAAAAAAAGAATATTACGCGGCAGTTCTTTTAGACCGTACCACCGGCCGAATCGTCGTGATGGCGTCTGCTGAAGGCGGAGTGAACATCGAGGAAGTCGCCGAACACCATCCAGAAAAGCTGATCACTGTTCAAGTCGATCCGGCCGTTGGACTTCAGCCCTTCCAGGCGCGCCAATTGGCTTTTGCGGTTGGAATGAAGGACAAAGTCGCAGGCAAGGCAGCGAAGTTTTTGATGGGACTTTATAAAGCGTACGTCGAAAAAGATTGCTCGATCGCCGAAATCAACCCGTTGGTTGAAACAGCCGAAGGCGAAGTGATCGCACTCGATGCGAAGATGAACTTCGATTCCAACGCCCTCTTCAAGCATCCAGACATCATGGAACTTCGAGATCTGACCGAAGAAGATCCCGCAGAAGTCGAAGCTTCAAAGTTCGACCTCGCGTTTATTAAGCTCGATGGTAACATCGGCTGCTTGGTGAATGGCGCAGGACTCGCGATGTCGACAATGGATATCATCCAATTGCATGGCGGAAGCCCTGCAAACTTTCTTGATGTCGGCGGCGGCGCTAATAAAGAAAAAGTCACAAACGCCTTCAAATTGATCCTTAAAGATCCAAACGTGAAGGGCATTTTTGTGAACATCTTTGGTGGCATCATGAAGTGCGACATCATTGCCGAAGGCGTGATCGCAGCTTCAAAAGAGCTTGGACTTAAAGTTCCTTTGGTCGTCCGACTTGAAGGTACCAATGTCGAACTCGGCAAAAAGATGCTCGCAGAAAGCGGCCTGAACATTATCCCAGCGGATGATTTGACGGATGGCGCAAAGAAAATCGTCAACGCAGTAAAGGGAAAATAACCATGGCAATCATGATTAACAAAAACACGAAGGTTATTTGCCAAGGCTTCACTGGCGCACAAGGGACATTCCACTCGGAACAGGCCGTCGCCTACGGAACAAAAATGGTTGGCGGTGTGACACCTGGAAAAGGTGGAACGACGCACATTGGCCTTCCCGTTTTCGACACAGTTCGCGAAGCGAAAGAACGCACTGGCGCCAATGCGTCGGTGATCTACGTTCCACCACCGTTTGCGGCCGATGCGATCATGGAAGCTGTCGAAGCAGAACTTGATCTCGTCGTCTGTATCACGGAAGGAATTCCAGTTTTGGATATGGTGGCAGTAAAGCGCTATATGCAGGGTCGAAAAACCCGCCTGATCGGACCAAACTGCCCAGGCGTTATCACTCCCGGCGAATGTAAGATCGGCATCATGCCAGGTCACATCCATAAACCAGGCCGAATTGGTGTTCTATCGCGGTCAGGCACATTGACCTACGAAGCGGTAGGACAATTGACTCGCCTTGGACTTGGCCAATCGACATGTGTCGGGATCGGCGGCGACCCAGTCAACGGAACAAACTTCATCGACGTTCTTGAAATGTACAATGCCGATAAAGACACGGATGCCGTGATCATGATCGGTGAAATCGGCGGCACAGCGGAAGTCGACGCTGCTGAGTACATCAAACGTGAATTCAAAAAACCGGTCACGGCGTTCATCGCTGGGTCAACGGCGCCAAAGGGCAAACGAATGGGTCACGCAGGAGCCATCATCACCGGTGGAAAAGAAACTGCAGAAGCTAAGTTCGATGCACTTCGAGCAGCTGGATGCTCGATCGCTAAGAGCCCTGCAGATCTTGGTACGACGTTGGCTGCAAGCTTGAAGCGCTAGACCAGCGTTGCACTGAGACTCGAAACGAAACCCTGGGGAAACCCGGGGTTTTTTTAAAACTTCTGGACGCCCTTGCTTAGATAGGCGAACTTCGCTTCGTGAGATTTTCCGGAACTAAAGAAATTAAAGAGCACGTCAACCGCGTGCTTGCCACGCTGCCCGCGGCGTCTCGGGGCGCTCGCGCCATCGACTTCCCTGCAGGAAATGGCGTGACCTCTGAGTGCCTGCACAACCTTGGCGTCGAGGTTCTGGCGGTCGACTTGTTCCCGGAACTTTTTAGAGTCAAAACCGCCAAAGTAATTCGCGGGGACCTGAGCTTGGCATTCCCGGTTCACTCCGAATCTTTTGACTTGGCAGTTTGCCAGGAAGGTATTGAACACGTCGGAAATCAGGATCATGTCTTCCGCGAATTCTCGCGCCTTCTGAAACCCGGTGGCACGTTGCTTTTAACGACGCCTAACTATTCAAATTTGAAAAGTAAGCTTAGCTACCTGTTGTGCGAGTCTGAGGCATTTGGTCGCATCATGCCGCCTAATGAATTTGAAACTATCTGGCTATCACCTGGTACAGAGGGCGTTGGTCCGAATGAAGCGCCAACCCCGCCGCGCGTCTATTTTGGACACTGCTTTTTAACAGGCTTCTTCCGACTTCGGTTGTTTGCGCAGCTCGCGGGTTTTGAACTTAAAAAGATTCATGATTCTCGCGTGAACTCTACTTCGCTGCTTTTGTTCCCGCTGCTATATCCATTGATTTGTTTTTCTGCATGGAAAACAGCTCGTCGCTTTCGGCGCAAAACCAAGCAGGCGGCACTTGCCTCAGAACTCTTTCACTGGATGACCAGCCCCAAGCTTCTTCTGGAAAATCATTTGATTTTGGAATTCCAGCGAAAATCTGAGCTATCCGATCTCAAGAACCGCGGGCAAAAAGTCGACATCGGAAGCTTTCAAACTTAAAAGGGTCATTTGCTATGAAACTAATGAATTATAAAGGCCTCTTTTCCATTTGGCTCTTTTGCGTGACACTTCTAAGCACTCCTCCGATTTTTGCAACTGCACAGCCGGTCGTGCCACCGGTACAACCGCCGGTGCAATCACCGTCGGCGGTACCCAATCAAACGCCGACAATTAATTCAACTAACTCAAATCTGGCTGTGTTTCTTCAATACGGACCTGTCGATCTTTTGCTACCAAGTAAACTAGGAGCCGCGGTCCACTGGGATGGCTGGGAAGTCGAATACCTTGGAAGTTCCATCAAGGTTCCATGGATTCTCAAGGACCTCGGATCAATGAGCGATAAGCGTTTTCAACTTATGCGGCGTCAGTCTCTTTCCGGATGGCAATTTGCCTGGGGACTTTCATACAACTCCTTTCAAATTTCTTTGGGCGATGGATTTCTTAGCCGCCTGACAGGCGGTCTATACCCCAACGTAGATCTTGTTGAAATCACAACACTGGGAGCTGTTGCGTCGTTTGGCTATCGGCATCGTTGGGGAAACTGGCTAGCGGGCGTGGAAATTTTGGGATGGGCGCAGCCCTTGATTACTATGAAGTCATCGGCCCCTTTCCTCGATTCAGTCTCCAACCAAGACGATCGCGCTGCCGTACAAACGACAATAGACCTCATTCGTTATTTTCCACGTTGGTCGGTCGCTAAGATCAGTGCGGGTTATAGTTTCTAGGGCGTTGTTTCACCTTTGATTCGGGCCCGGTTTGAGTATAGAAACAGCGTGAATTCATAGACCGAAACCGGAGGAATACCGCCATGGCAAAAGAAACTACTTTTAGCATCATCAAACCAAACGCCGTCAAAAAGGGCGTCATCGGCGACATCATCGCTCAATTTGAAAAAGAAGGTCTGACAATCGCAGCTGCAAAGCTGACTGTTTTGTCGCGCAAGAAGTGCGAAGAGTTCTACGCTGAGCACAAAGAGCGTCCATTTTTCGGAGAGTTGGTCGACTTCATGACGTCGGGCCCAGTTATGTTGATGGCTCTTCACGGCGAAAACGCGGTCATGAAAAATCGCGATATCATGGGCGCGACAGACCCAAAGAAGGCAGCTGCCGGTACAATTCGCGCTAAGCACGGCGATTCCGTAGGCGAAAATGCAGCTCACGGTTCGGACAGCCCTGCGAGTGCAGCTCGTGAACTTGCTTTGTTCTTTGAGCGATCAGAAATCGTCAACGAGAAGTGAGCGATTTGAAGTCCGGTTCGCCCAAGGTGGGCGAACCAATGACAAACTCGCCCAAGGTGGGCGATGTCGTAGCGACTGAAATTCTTCGCCTTGCGCGAGGAGGAAAGGCCGTCGGAAGAAATCCAGACGGCCGTGTTTTATTTGTCGAAGGCGGAGTGCCAGGCGATTTAGTTCGAGTTCAATTGACGGAAGTCGCTGCTCGAATGTCTGAAGGTAAAATTGTCGAAATTCTTAAAGCCTCTCCTGAGCGAATCAAAGCGCCTTGTGTTCACGCAGATTTATGCGGCGGTTGCCCATGGCAAAATGTTACCTACACTGAACAAATCAAACAGAAGCAGGGTATTTTACGCGACACACTTGTGAGGTCGCGCGCAATTAATGAGGCAGAAGCCACACGAGTAAAACCGATGCTAGAAAGCGACCAGGTTTTTGAATACCGATCGCGAATTACTCTTCAGCTGAAGCACGACAGCGGTAGCTACCGGCTGGGCTATTACAAACGCGGCACGCACGATTTTGTTGCGATCGAAAGCTGCATGATCGCAGACGCTCGGCTTGTGCCGTTTGCAAAAGAATATGTCGAAGGTTCAATTCGAAAAGGCGCAAAACTTCGCGACCGGTTTCAAGTCGCCCTCGACGAGCAAGAAAAGCTCGCCATCGGCGGTGCGTTCACGCAAGTGAATAGAACGCAAAACTTGAAACTACAAAATTTAGTGAAAGATCAGGTTCGCGCTTATATTGCATCGAGGCCTACGGTTTTGCATTGGCATCTGCTGGATCTTTATTGTGGGAACGGAAATCTCACATTTCCAACTATCGAGGAAGTTCGACAAACCCACCCGGAGGTCGTGATCGAAGCGACCGGCGTTGAGCAGTCTGGCGAAAGCATTCAAAGCGCGCAAAAGAATCCCCGGGCGCAGCTTTGTCGGTTCTATGCTGAGGACGTCGAACATTGGCTAACTCGACAAAAGTCTGGTGCTGCCGGTCAATTAACGAAAAAAGGCCTGCCACTTGATGAAATTATCGTTCTTGATCCGCCGCGCGATGGCTGCGACAAGGGCGTTATGGCAAAGCTTGCCCGACGAAAGCCTGGTTTAGTGATTTATGTCAGCTGTGATCCTGCGACTCTAGCGAGAGATGTTTCTCGATTGCGCGACTCATTCGAGAAGCAACGCACAGAATATGAAGTTTTAGATATTCAGGGTCTCGATATGTTTCCGCAGACAGACCATATCGAAGCGATGATCGTCTTCCGAAGAAAAGCCAATTGATTTTGCCCGTTTAGACGAATCCTGTTACCGTTTTAGAAATGCGGACTCATCTTAGATATTCACCAATCGGATTTTTATGTTTAGCGATGTGTGGGCTCGCCTTTTCCGTCGTCACGGGATGTTCGACTGCGAAAAAAACAAACTCAAAAGATATTGCTCTCTTGCACCTGCAAAACGGGACGCGGTTTTTTACTAACAAGAAATATCCGTCTGCTTTGACCGAATTTCTGGAGGCAGAAAAACTTGATCCGAGAAACGCAGTTGTGCAAAACAATTTGGCGCTCACTTACTTTGTCCGCGATCGCATGGAACTCGCTCAGAAACATATCGATCTCGCTCTCGCTATTAATCCGTCTTACACGGAAGCACGTAACAATCGCGCGAGAATTTTGATCGAACGCGGTCAGTTCGCGCTCGCAATCCAGGACGCGAAAAAAGTTACGGAGGATCTGACCTATCAATATCCGATCCGAGGTTGGACCAATATTGCCCTTGCTCAGTTTCGAATGGGAAACTTCAAAGACGCTAAGGCCACTGCAACGGAAGCATTGAAAGTGGATCGAACAAATTGTTTTGCACAAACAGTCCTAGGGCGATCACATTTAGAGATAAGTGAATTCAAGGAAGCGGCAACAACATTAGATCGCGCCATCTCTGCGTGCCGCACTGAAGGTGAAGATGAAGCCGCCTACTTTGCGGGAGTAGCAAACTACAAGCTAGGCAGATCTGCGGCGGCAATCGCTAGACTTGAGGAAGTTCTGAAGGACTATCCTCAAGGCCGCTATGCTAAGAAGGCCGAATCACTCCTTGAGATCATTAGATAAGGACACCATGAAAATCACAGGACAAATTCTTAAGGAAAATCGGCTGCGTAAAGGTGTCACGATCAGCGAGGTGTCTTTATCTACCAAGATCACAATCAAGACTCTACAGGCAATTGAAGAAGGCGATCCCTTGAATCTGCCACCTAAAACATTTTTACGGGGATTTGTTCGTTCCTACGCTGTCTTTTTAGGACTTGATCCAGAGGAAATACTTAGAACTTTTCATGAGGAAATGGGATCGACCCTCTCTCGGTCAACCATCGCAAGCGGACAGAATCCTTCAGAACTCAACGCCGCTGCAACAGAAGAGGCGGCAAAATCAAACGACGGCACAGAGTCAGCCTCTGCGACACCAGCGATAAAGGCATTAAAGACCCAGCCTCGAGCAGAGAGTTCGAATCCTGCGAAAAACATTAATCGCCCCAAAGCACATGATGCGGAAGCTACACTGCGCAATGAGCCCTCTCTATTGTCCCGCGGTTTGATTTTTGGCGGAATTATTTTGCTCATCATCTTGATCGTTTTCCTCAAGGGAAAAATGGATAGCTACGAGTCCGAGCGAGTCACCGAGCCAGGTAATGTGGAAACTGCGGCTCCGGCGCCTGCTGAAACGCTCGAGGGCTACAGCTCACCGGCCGGGGACGCGCCTCAAGATCCACCGCGCGAAGGTGATGGCCAGCCAGCCGCAGCGATTATGGTCGCGACGCCGACGCCGACGGCAACTCCAAAGCCAACGCCTTCGCCGACGCCGACAGCAACTCCAAAGCCAACGCCTTCGCCGACGCCGACAGCAACTCCAAAGCCAACGCCCTCGCCGACACCGAAACCGTCCGCTACACCACCACCAGTGACGAACGGCAGAAATAGCGAGGTGTTGATCGAGGCGCTGGACCAAGTAGACGTGGAGGCGACGATCGATGGCGAAGCACCACGCGTTCTGAAACTTCGAGCGGAGCAAGTTCAGTCCATAAAAGTTAAAAAGAAAGTCATTTTAAAGTTTTCGAATGGCGGCGCCGTGAATTTGATTGTTAACGGCATAGACCGTGGTGTTCCGGGCGATCTCGGCAAGCCAATGAAAGTCGAGCTCCCTTGAGCCTGAAGGCGATTTGGCTTTGGGCTCTCGTCGCTAAATTGTTTCTTGCGACGATCATTCCTCTTTCGAACGACGAAGCGTACTACTGGGTTTGGAGCCACCACCTCCAACTCTCGTACTTTGACCATCCCCCTTTTGTCGCTTGGCTCTTCAAGCTTTCACATCCTTTCGAAGGGATCTCTAGCTCTAACGGCGCTTTGCGGATCCCCGCTGTCATTCTTGGCCACTTCACTCTATTGCTGATCCTTCAACTGCTAAAGGGACTGATTGCCCCGATTCAGTTGCGCAATGTGCTTTTGGTTTTGCTGTTCTCGCCGTTTTTTGGAGTTGGTTCGTTGATCGTGACTCCTGATATTCCCTTCGTATTTTTCTGGACACTCTCGCTGCTATGCTTTCGCAAGCATCTAAATTCTCCCTCCATAAAATCGGCGACCCTTTTGGGCGCATCTTTGGGACTGGGGTTTTGCTCAAAGTATCTCGTCGTCGTCTTTGTACCTATCGCCATCGCTTATCTGCTTCGGCATAGACTTTGGCGCATCGCCAAACCGCGCTATCTGTTTCCAACGCTCCTCGCAGGGCTTGTTTTCTGTCTACCGGTTCTGATCTGGAATTACCAAAACGAATGGGCGTCGTTTCGTTTCCAGCTGGGGCACGGCCTCGATAAAGAGGCTACCGGGGTTTCTCAACAATTCGGGCAGCTGCTTGATTACGCCGGTGGGCAATTGGCTCTTCTATCGCCGTTGGTTCTATTCACTTTTTGGAAGAGAGAAGAGCCGCAGCCTCTTTCGTTCTTACGTTGGTTCGGATGGGGATCGGTCTTCTTTTTCGCGTGGACCAGTCTTCGATCACCCGTCGAAGCCAATTGGCCCATCGCTGGCCACCTCTCGCTTCTAGTGATCGCAGCGATCGCCGACGCCGCGCCTAGGAATTCTAGCTTTTTGCCAACAAGATTTTTTTCTCGCATGATGATCGGTGTATGGGCGGCGGCGACTGCGATAATTGTCGTTCAATCGTTGAGACCGGCTGAGCCCCTGTTTGGTATATCCGCCGATCGTTTGAAGACTTACGAATTTGTTCGATTCAAAGAACTCGAACCCCTCGTCGTCAAGTCTCGCCAAGAGAACGTTCCATTTTTTGCCTCGTCATATCAAATGGCGGCCGCGCTTTCTGTTTCACTCAAGCAGAACATCGGAAAGCTAAAGGGGATAAATCGCACCGATTTTTATGACTTTCATGAATCTGGAATGCCGACCACTGATAGATTTGTTGTCGCATTGGAAACTCAATGGCCTTGGCCCGCATGGATGAATGACGCTGGCTTTAAAGAAGTCCGACGAGAGAAACTCGGCCGTTTTGAACTTGTAACTTTCCAGCGCAAGCTCTCATCAGATTCGGAGAAGCGCTGATATGAAAAAAGCCATCGCGCTAATCGCATCAGTTCTTGTTCTTTTGACGTATGCAATTTCGCTTACATTGCGAAGCCCCGAGGCCGTGCCCTCCGCTTTAGATACGCCTAATCACCCTGGATTTTATGACTATCGCGGAGTCATAAATGTTCAGTCCAATGCATCTGGCGGATTTTTGTCCGCTCAAGAAATCGTGCGTGCCGGCCAAGAGTCGAAACTTGATTTCATCGTCTTCAACGAGCTCAACCGGTTCGTCCCGGGTGGAGTCACGGAAGGCTGGCAGCGTCAGCTGATGGTTTTGAACGGTGCGAAGTATAGCTACCTCGAATCGCGAATTCTTGCACTGAATCCCGAACGCCTGAAGTCCGTAGAGAGTCTGGGACAAGCCCAGACTACGATTGCCGACCTTCTTTCTAAAGAGCCGGAAAAAAAAAGAACCCCTCGGCTGGCGCGAACGAATGGCCAAACACCAACTGATTCCATCGTGCTTGGGCAAGCGTCCAGAAACGGCACCGAGTGGGCCGGCATTCTGCCTAACGGAATCGCTGGCTTAGAGGTTCTAAATATTCATCAAACGATCACAAGAATGTGGCGTGATGCGAGGCTATCGCTTATTTGGAGCGGGTTGATTTATCCGTTTAACGCCGAGCTCGCGCTGATCAGACTGTTCGCCGATCTTGATACGGCATTTGAAACTTGGGATCGTCTATCCAGAGACCGACACGTTTATGGTCTGCTTGGTTCTGACGCTGGAAAGCCGTCCCCGATTCTTGGCATGCCGTTTCGAATTCCAAAATATGAAACGACTTTCGCTCTTGCATCTAATCACGTATTGCTTCGATCAGAGTTGACCGGAGACTTCGAAAGCGATCGCGCAAAAATATTGAACGCCTTAATGAGCGGAGAATCATATATGGCGCTGGACTCCCTAGGCCCGACGAAGGGCTTCGCCACTTGGCATGAGGACATTCAAGGAATCCATTCACTTGGCAGTCGTCCAAGGTTGGACGATCGCAGTCGAATTATGGTTCGCCTTCCTAAAAAACCAGAAGTTCCGTTTGAAACGGTGATTCTGCGAGACGGAATTAGCACGATGACTTCAAACTCGACAGAAACTGAATTTCGAATCCACCAACCGGGAGTCTATCGAGTAGTGGTTCGTCTCTTTATTAGTCCAAGTTTGCTGGACGGCGGGCGCTGGGTACCGTGGATCATGACCAACCCGATCGTTGTTCAGCCGCGCTGACAATTAGCCTCAGAAAGGCTCTTCTTCTTTGGGCCCGCCAAGTGCCTCTGCAGTCCAATTTACGCCTCCGCTAGGGATCTCGATTTGGCAGCTTAAGCGCTCGTCCGGTAAGAATCCTCGGTCGATCGCCATCTCTTCTTCTACTTCCTCCATTGCAGGGATCGCTCCCAAATCAGCGTGAAGTCGAATTCGACACGTACCACATGAGCCCATTCCACCGCAGGAATGCGCCATTTCCACCGAGTTTTCCACAGCTATATCCAGAATTGTTTTGCCTGCCGTCGCCGCAAGGTGATGTTCAACACCGAAAGCATCTATTAGCTTTATGAGAGACCGATTTTGAGTTTTACTCACGCCTCAAGTTTAGCTCTGCTCAGGGGGATTGGTCATGCGTTTCATCGCTTTCGATTTAGAGACTACGGGAACATTACCGGGCGTTGACCAGATCGTAGAAATTGGCGCAGTTCTCTATGACGAACGCGGCGAACCTGAAACTATATTCACCACTTTGATTCAGCCGACCATTTCCATGCCCGAGGGGGCATCCAGAGTTAACGGAATCACCGATGACATGCTGGTGGGTAAGCCGCGGATCACGGATGTCCTCGACGCATTTGCGGAATTTTGCGGAGATGAAATCCTCGTTGCACACAACGCCCCGTTCGACGCGCAATTCTTAACAGCTGACATCCGCAAGTTCGAGTCCTCAGCCCCCACTGGGGTTATTCTTGACACGTGCAATATGGCTCGCAAAGTTTTCCCAGGACTTGCGAACTACAAGCTGGGCACGCTCGTTCAACATTTAGCAATTCCGGCAACCGGATTTCACCGGGCAGAGGAAGACGCCGGCTACTGTGGGCAACTTTTCTCGAAGATGGTCGCCCGTCTTTCTCAGCATGGTCCCCCATCGATCGCGACACTTATTTCACTAACGGGAAAACCTGAGCTCCGGTTTCCTCAAGTAGAAAAAAAGCCTAAGCAGCAAGGGCTTTTTGAAATGGGGATGGCTTGATCTCCTGAGATTAATCTTTTGCTTGATGGGCAATTGGCATTCTCCGTCCGCGGCCAAATGCATGATCGCTGATTTTCAAAATAGGTGGAGCTTGCCAACGTTTGAACTCATTTCGATAAGACGTTTCTAGAATCCATTTCTCTGTCGCCGTCCTAGCAGGCATTCGCTTTTCGATAATGTTAACTACCGCCTCGTCTAACTCCTCATATGGAGGAAGCGAGTCTTGGTCTCGTTGATTGGGGCGCAGTTCAGCGGACGGTGGCCGATCTATGATCCAGCTAGGAATTAATTCGTTTTCCTGATTGTAGTACCGAGCAAGCGAATAAACCTCTCGCTTTAAGAGATCACCCAGCGGTGCGAGGCCTCCGCATTGATCACCGTACAAAGTAGAATAGCCGGCGGCGTATTCGGACTTGTTTCCAGTTGTCAAAAGCAAGCTTCCTTCTTTGTTGGAAAATGCCATCAACAAAAGCCCACGAATTCTTGCTTGAAGATTTTCGTTCAACAGCCCAAATGCACTTACTCCCGCAGAGTCTTCAAAGACTTTCATCAAGCTTTGGTAGGCTGGCCAAATATCCATGTTCAAAGAACGAATGCCGAGATTCTTCGACAGATTTTCCGCCGTCTCACGACTTTTAGGATCATTGAAGAAGCTAGGAAGAGTCATCGCCGTAACAGATTGCGAACCGAGAGCATCGACGGCCAGACAGGCCACAACGGCACTATCGACTCCACCACTCAGTCCCAAGTGAACCTTTTTCAGGCCCGTTTTTTTGGCAAAATCACGAATCCCTGTCACAAGGGCTCGACGAAGGATTTCAATTTCTTCTGCCGGTTCAAATCGCGTGGGATTTTTCTTCGCCAAATCAACGACCGCAAAGTCTTCTTCGAACGCGACGAGTTCCAGTGTGCACTTACCCTTTTCATTTACGACCATCGACCGACCGTCAAAAAGGGTTTCGTCTTGCGCACCCACCAAGTTGACATAGACGACTGGGGCATTAAATCGTCTCGCGGTCTGGCCGATAACTTTCAGTCGCTTTCGCTTTTTTGTCTTTGTGTAGGGCGATGCGCTTAGGTTCACGACGAGATCCACTTTGGTTTTTGGAACCTTTAAAAGCGGATTGGTTTTATCGTCCCAACCCCAAATATCTTCACAAACTGTAACTAAGATCCGGTGCCCTTTTATTAGAATAAAATTGTCAGTCGCCGGTTTCGTCTGCGGATTTGCCTGAAAGTGGCGGGACTCATCAAAAACATCGAACGTCGCGAGTCTCGTCTTGTGAACGTATTTCGGCTTTTTGCCAAACTGAAGCAGAGCGGCTGAATTAAACTGGGGCTTGCTCGAAAGGTCTTCGACCAATTGTGAGGCCCGATGGGGTACGGTACTCACACAGCCAATCAACACAGAAATTCCCTTTGGAATTTGTCGAGATAGAATATTCAATTCTTTTGACTGCCGCTCGACAACTGACTTTCGCTCAAGCAAATCGTTGGGAGCGTAGCCGAACAAGGACAGCTCGGGGAAGACGACAAGATCGCAGCGCCGTTCTTTGGCGCGCAACACGTTCGCAACAATCTTATCGCGGTTGCCGGCGAAGTCCCCTAAAGTCGAATTAATCTGCGCGAGTGCAACAAGCATCTCGCTAAAGACTACGTCGGTTTGGCCACTTCATTCAATGAAGCTTCTTGGCCTACCAAGTATGTTGACGAATTAATTTCCGCAAACTCGAGGCTTTGATCGACCAACTTTTTTCGCTTCGTGTATCCATCTCGATACGCGTGCCAATGGTCGATTGCTACTTCCGGGTATTTCCAGCAGAAATATCCATCGCCCGAGTCAAAGTCGACGACCCAGATCCCTTTGGGCAATCCGCCGAGCTTTTGAATTTTGGTTTGCCAATCTTGAATCAACTGGCTTGCCTGAGCCTCAAAGACTTCAATTTCCGCTCGGTCCGTATCACTTGATTGCGATTTCGCTTCGATCTTAGCAATAAGAACCTGGACCTTGTCGGCCGCGGTTTTCGTCATTCTTGAGATTAATGGAATCAACGTACGGGCCTCAGCAAGACTGAAGACACTTCGGCGGTTGATTCCGATAATTTCTGTATCACTTGATGTTGGAACACCATCTAACATGCCCATCTCTTCTTTTCCCCCCAAAGAAATGGCCTTCGAACAATATGTTCTTGTCATTGTCGGTTCCGCTTTGGAACCAATTTTTAGCGAAAACTAGGGGAGTTGAAAAATAGAGAGTTGATTCTGTGGGTCATTGCTCGCCACTTTTGGAAATCTGAAGCACTTGTCCGCCCAAAAAAACGACAATCGCGATAACGATCCCAATAATGAGAAAAAGCCTGAAAAGCTTACCGAACTCAAGACCGCCTCCGTTATCGTCGTCACGCTTCTTTGCAGGGGCACGATCGCCCGTCTCCACGGCTTTTCTCGGACGCAACGAGTCGCCACCACGATCAGCGGATTTCTTTGTCGCCGTGGCCGCCATCGGCGCGACCGCTTTAGTTTCTTCACGTTGGTACTGATCGCCCTCCATCGAGAATGCCATTTTCGTCTTTGCGCTTCGGAGCGAGTCAGTTGTGTACCGCGCGCTTGTGGCATCGACGATCAATCCGTTTTCGCCGTTCGCATTTGCAGCGGCATCAGCATCCTCTTTTGAAAGGTCACTTGCGGACCCAACAGAGGTCGATCGATTTCGACCGGCGTTTTTCAAGCGAGAAAGAACGGAACCCCGACCACCATTTCGCTGGTTTCCGCCAACCGCTTCAGAGCCGCCATCACCGCTTCCTCCCGAGCCGCCACTTCCGCCCGAACCACCGCTACCCGAGCCCGCTTGATTTCCACTTCCGCCGCGACCGTTTTTGCCGCTACCGCTTCCGCCGGAACCACCGCTTCCGCCAGAACCAGGGGTTCCGCCGGAACCACCACTTCCGCCGGAACCACTTCCACCCGAGTCGCTACCGCCGGTCCCCGTGTCTCCATCCTTTACAAGTGCTCGTCCATTTGCGATGTCGTATCTCGCTTCGCGATCTCGGCACACGCTTCCAGTTCCTGGCAGTTCGCCAGTTTCAAGCAAACAACGGTAGTAAGTACCGTACATCTCGATCGTGTATTTTTTGAATGCGGTGTTGAAGCGGTAAACAAGTCCGAGAATGACAATCATCCCGATAATCATCAATAGGATCATCTCGAGCGATGCCTGGCCCCGCTCAGCAAGCCTGCGCATAGCAGTTCCATGCAAAGCATTTCTTTGCGTAGCATTTCTTTTAAGAGACTTACGTCCCAGAATAAACACATGACCCCTTAAGAATTTGAAACATCCAAGATGGAATTTTCAACCAGAACACGGCAGACTTATCTCTATGAGACATTTCGGCATCTACTCTCACAGGATGAAGCAAAACGCCGCAAACTTCGCGGGATTGCGACTGGACCTAGCGAGAACTTTGTGGATCGCTATTTTTCTCATTCTGAATCTCGTTTCAACCATCGCGGCGTCTCAATCTGAGTCGTCAGGTAGCGGCAGTGCCCGAAGTAACGCTCTCAGTGCCGATATAAATTATCGTCGTCGAGAGCTTGAAAATGATCCGAAAAACGCAGAGGCGCGAGCTCAGTTGGCAATCGCTCTCGAGCGCAAAAAAGACTACGCCGGCATGGTCGAAGTTTTGGAGGGACACAAAGATAAAGTCGGCCGAACCGGCTTGGTTCTTTTATCACGAGCCTACTCGCGTTTAGGCCGATCCGCCGATGAGATCGGGGTGCTTGAACTAGCGAAGGCACGGTTCCCAAAGGACATCCACTTACAAACTCTCCTCGCGGCGTCGCTTGGCCGTGCGGGACGCAAAGAAGCATCGATCGAGGCATTTTACAAAGCCCGTGAGGCAAACCCAAAATACATCCCAGCTTATGAGGGCTTGCTCGTCGAGCTTGTTAAAAGTGAATCACGACAAGAGGCGCGGGATCTTCTCGAGGACATGATGAAGAAGTTCGGCAAAAAGGGGCGATGGGTCAGCGAGCTTTGTTCGCTCTACGCAGCCGATGCTTTCTTAGAAAAAGCAGTTGAGACCTGCGCGGAGGGCTTGAAAAAAGATCCCTCAAATCCGATGAACGCCGTTCATTTAGCAACAACCTACCGAGAGCAGGGCGAGGCTGACAAGGCGAAAAAAGTACTGGTTTCCGCAGCGACTCGGATCAGAAAATCCGAGCCTGTACAAACAGCACTGGGTGACTACTTTACTGAAAAGAAGAATTTCGTGGACGCCTACCGCTGGTACAAAGCTGGAGCAAAATCGGACTCAACTAGCTACGCTGCTCAACTTGGACTTGCGCAAGCGGCCCTCGAGTTACAAAAAATGGATGACAGTCTCGCTGCCTTCACGGCCGCCTGTAAAATCAACCGAACCGCAATTCGTGAATTTCAGGGTGCATTGGGGAAAATCCGTCAGCGCGGAGATTTCAAGTGGCAGGGCCGTTTCGAAGACGCAATTGCGAATAGCTGCCAACTGAGTTTCTAAACAGTCTCAATTCAAAATGTCGACTAAAAATATCGACGGTATTCTCCACTCAGCTTCGTTCTTGCGACGCTGATTGAAGCCTTTGGTTCTGTGACATCAAGCCGTCCGGGCCCAACCAGAAATCCATGGACACCCGCCGGACCGGACTTGCGCAGGCGGATTTCAAGCAGCTTCCATTTCTGTTCAAGGCAGGTTTCCACGAAAGTAAAAAAAGCACCGAGCGCCAACTCATCGGCCTCAACAATAAGTGCTTCGGTATCAGTCGCCTCTATGCTTGGGCTGAGGGAATACATCGAATTCAATGTCGCAGCTGAAACTTTCACGCTCTCCATCGCATGGGACTGTACAAGCTGCGCAGCTTTTTGATGAGCGTTGCCGGAATCCTCTGACACCCAAGCTGCGACCCAAGCGCCTTTCACAAGAAACCCGACGTCTAGAAGATGGACATCAGAATCTAGACGGGCCATTTCACTGGCCAAACTATGTGCAGCCCCGAGTGTCGAAACATTCTTAAAAACCAAGTAGCCCGATGAAAAATCCGCCATGCCATTGTTTCAGATTGAGACGAGAGAAAGTCAATCTTCACGCCTAATTCGCTCATAATCGACTCTCACAGCGTGCCTCTTGTTAGACGGTCGTTCGACAACCAGAATAAGGAGGGGGCTCGACCTGCGTAGGGATTAGACGCTTTCCCTATGACCAAGGCAAAAGTCCAGTGGGTGAGGGAAAGTCTCAACTCGCCACTTCACTAGACCGATAGAGACAAAGTGGAGCGGTGTGGTTACCGATCCGACAAGTATAAAAAGAGGAGGGGGACGATGTCTCTCAAAGATCGAGCAAAAGCTATTTGGAACGACGAATCAGCACAAGGTGCAACTGAGTACATCCTCATTCTTGTTGCGGTGGTTACAGTTGCCTTCATTTTCAAAAAACAACTAACCGACTTTGTTAATTCGCGACTCGGTGCACTTGGCTCCGGGCTCGGCGAATTCAACGTCGATCGCTAGTAATCGCAAAATTCGCGGGAGAAGCAAATGACCCTTGAAGTCACTCTTCTTGCTAGCATGTTCGCATTGATTCTTGGTGGAGCCTTCTTCGGAGAGAGCGGACCAATGCGTGTTTTTCAAGACTCGGGACCACGTTTAGGTGCCCGAATTGAAAAACACTTGGCAACTGGCCGCAATTTCAGTGCGGATGGCACAAGAAATCAGTGGGTTGCGCCAGCTTCGCGTCCACCAACTGGGGAACTATGATCTTTTACGCAAAGGTCGCATTGGCGACCGGCATTTTAGTTTGGGCGGTGATCGAGGACATGCGGACCCGCAAGTTCACGAACCGCTCATTTTTAATTGCTTCTGCGTTAGCACTCATCACAGCGCTTGGGACCGGAGGAGCGCGAGAACTTATTCCTGCAACTATGGGCTTCGGCGCTGGAATTGTTTTTTTTCTGCCGCTTGTTCTAATTGGAATCATCGGCGCAGGAGATATGAAATTAATGGCCGCCGTAGGAATTCTCACCGGCTGGGACGCAGTTTTATGGACTGGGATTTACGGGATCGTTTGGGGCGGTGTCTTCGGAGTCGCACAAATTTTGATTCGAAAACAAGGTCGCTCGTTAGTCGACAATTTAACTTCGCTCGCGGTGACCAGATCAAAATCCGGCCTACAGTTGCATCACATACCATTCACTGCTCCCCTGCTTCTCGGTTGGCTCAGTCACCTCGTTTTGTCGGGAACATTCCGATGAAGAGTAAATCCACTTTTTCAAATCAATCTGGTCAGGCAACCATGGAAGCAGTTCTAATCATGCTTGTCGTCGTAACCATCGCCACAAAAATTACGAACTACGCGGCCGAAACAGGCATTCTCCAGCAGGTGGTTGAAGGCCCGTGGTCACCGATGCGAGGCATGATCGAAGACGGCGTTTGGATGCGGCACACTCTTTCGAAGCCCTATCATCCAAATCAGTTTCCTCGTCACCAGTCCCGACTGGGAGATGCGACATGAAACTTCAACGGACGTCTGCGACGAAGGTTTTGAAAAACGAACGTGGAATTCTGACGTTAGACTTTATTTTTGCCATGCTTCTTGGCATGGGCTTCACCATCGTGTTTTTTGCGCTGACGTTGACTCTTTCGCTTGTCGAGGTGACGCAATACCTATCCTTCGCCGTCGCACGAACTTCGTGGGCAGCCCACGAAACCCGGTCGAAACAACTTGAAATCGGCAATGCAAAGTACACGGAATTAATATCAAAACCGGTATTTCGTACTTTGTTTACTCAAGGATGGTTCAAGCTCCCGGCGCAGCCCGATTTCGGAGATCCGGCGAGAGGTTTCAATGCTGAATACCAGCCTGCCGCTGAAAATGACAACGACACTTTCTTTGGTGCGCGTCTGCGAATCGAAGCGACGATTTTGAATATCAAACTGCCGATGCTGGGCAGTTCAAAAACGAATCCTCAAACCGGCGTCGCCAATGTTCAGACTTTTCTCGGCCGTGAAGTGACAACCATTGAGTGCCGAGATCAGTTCAACCGCCAGCGCTGGACCAATATCCTAACTTTAGATGGCGCATACCAACAGGCTTCCGCATTCATGGGAAATCCAGACAATACTATCGGCCTTATCACGGACAACGGATGTTGATATGAAAAAAACATCAATTGTACAAAATGAAAAAGGTATGGCGACGGTCGAGACGGTCCCGCTGTTGCTCATCTTTGTCATCCTGCTTGCTTATTCTTTTGGATCGTTCGGCGTGATTCATACCGGGATTCTTAATTCAGTTGCAGCTCGCACTTACGCATTTGAAACCTTTCGCAACCGCGCCAACGTCACCTACTTTAGAGATTCTGGTGGACAGGATAGCGTCATTAGGCCACTTCACTTCCGTCGACACGGAAATCGGATTCATGGAATTCAGCAAGAGGTAAGGCCAGGTGAACCGTCGCCTTCGAACGCGGCGTTCAAATCGACCGAACGCCCATTGCGAGTAGGCTTCGGCGGAATCCCCGTCGATGCCAGTCGCAACACGGCTTCCATTCATAACGAACAAGTTTTCTCTGGGGTCTTAGAACAAAAACAAACGCAAATCGGAGTAAGTCCTGTTTGGGTCATGACCCAATACGGAATTTGTATCAATGCACAATGTGGCGGGAATTAGGGAGTCAGCATGGGTGGCAACGAGACACGAACACTTTGGATTTCGATCGCTGTCGCAATGTTTGCGATCTTCATGCTTTATAGTTGGTCGGAAACGCAAAAGACGGAAATGGCAAAAAAATATGGCACCACAAAACGTGTCGTGGTCGCCGCTGCAGACATCGCCGAGATGGAAACAATCGACGAATCAAAACTTGAAGTCATCGACCAGCCGCAAGACTTCATTCAACCCGAAGCTGTTACTGAACCGGAAGGTGCCGTCGGCCAAGTGGCCGCGGTGCCAATCAAGAAGGGTGAACAACTTCTGCAGACCAAGCTCTTACTTCCTGGGCCCGACACCGGGCTCTCGATGGAAGTTTCGCCCGGCAAGCGCGCGATCACGATTCCAATCGATGACATGCGGGGCGTGTCCAAACTTCTTCGCCCCGGCGACCGCATCGATATCGTCGCAGCGCTCGACTACGGAAAAGGTGGCGATCAGCGTCGCGAGGTCCACACCATTCTACAGGACGTTGTCGTTTTGGCGACCGGTCTGAATGTAATGAACAAAATCCCCCGCCGCTTTGAACTTGATGCGAACGGACGCACCATCAATCGCATCAACCTCAGCGCGAGCACGACATTTACCAACATTACAGTTGAGGCGAAACCTGACGATGTACAAAAACTAGTTTATATTCTGGCAACTGCGCCAGGAAGCATTTTCACAACTTTGCGCCATCCTAACGATCGCCTTCAGGCGCCGGTGCGCACGACTTTAATTGAAGACCTCATGGGCAAACCAGTTTTGATGCGAACTCCTGCGGCAAGCGGTGTGGCACAGCCACTTCCGACTATGAACCAAGCGCCGGCCCAAGCACCTCAACAACCAATACGCCCAAATACTCCTCCACAGCCACAGCGGCGCGGAAACTTTAGGGAGCTGTAATGTTCGATTTCGCAGGCACTGAAAGAGCAGAACTTCAGAATTTCCGAGCCAGATTTGGCTGCGGAGCTCTCTCTTTAGTTTTCAAGACTGCGATGCTTTTCATTTTATTCAATGCTCTTAGCGCGACCGAGTCCGCAGTCGCGCAAACCACAGCGACACCACCTCCATTTGCAAACGTCGTTCCTGCAGACGAGCCCGAGAAAGAAGTCTTAGAAGCGGCAAAAGCTGATCCGAAGCGACAAAAGACAGTCGGGCTTTTTATTGGTGTCGAACACCAAGAAAAACTGCCATTCCTTCCTACTGGCGCGAAATTCAAAGGTGATTATAAGAAAGTCGCCAAACTTTCTCTCGACAGCGATCGTGGAATTCTTTTGTTTCAGGCGACCCAAGAAGGTTTCGCTACCCTCACCGTTTACGACAAAGACAATAACCGTCTGTACGACTTTTCTCTTGATGTGAAAAAGAGCAACCTCACGAAAGTCGTTCGTGAAATGCGCGCACTTCTTGCGG
Organism: Deltaproteobacteria bacterium; assembly: GCA_017302795.1. Taxonomy (GTDB): domain Bacteria; phylum Bdellovibrionota; class Bdellovibrionia; order Bdellovibrionales; family JAMPXM01. The sequence continues at coordinate 212,095 of JAFLCB010000005.1, forward strand.
ATATTGAAGGCATTACGGTCAAAATTATCAACAACCGTGTCGTTGTCGATGGTCAAGTTTTATTGCCTCGTGATCTCAGCCGAATCCTGGCGGTCATTGCTCAGTACGGTGAGACCCAAGCGTCAAGCCTTGTAACTCTAAGCCCCGTCGCTCAGCGAAAAATTGCCCAGCTAATCGTGAATCACATCAACAATCCTGAAATAACAGTTAACCCGATCAACGATAAATTCATTCTTGAAGGAACCGTCGGCGATTCAAAAGAAATGGAGCGCGCCGTACAAATCGCTCAGATGTATGTTCCCGACATGATCAAAGAGGCTGGCGAGAAAGAGGGCACGATCATCAAGGTGAAAAAAGAATTCGTATTAAATTTGATTCGCGTGCGCGACGCGCCTCCGAAAGAGCCCGCAAAAATTATTCAAATTGTCGTTCACTTTGTGGAGCTTTCTAAGAGTTACACAAAAGGGTTCCGTTTCCAGTTCACACCTGAGATTAGTGACAACTCCGGGATTAGCATCAGCAATGATTCGCGTTCCCCAGGTGGAATTGTATCGTCGATCACCGCAGTCATCACTAATCTGTTGCCAAAATTAAACTGGGCCAAGGAGCACGGCCACGCACGCGTGTTAGAAAGTACAACTCTCCTTGTGACCGATGGTTCGACCGGCAAAATCTCGAACGAAACGGCGATCCCGTACACAGTGTTCTCCGCCTCGACTAACAATGCTTCTTCAAACACTGCCAATATCGGCATCACTGCTGAGATTGGCGCAAAGATAAACAACCCACGATCCGATGCAATTGAAATGGTCATGAACTTCGGGATGGCTCAACTCGTAGATATGAACGCAGGGCAACCGATTGTTTCAAAAAGTTTGGTCAATACCAAGGTCACGGTTCGCAGTGGTCAAAGTGCCGCCATCGGTGGTCTTATTTTGAATTCCAGCAATACGGCTTATAACAAGCTTCCGCAGTCAGTTCAAAATCCATTGATTTCGCTCTATGCCTCAAAGCAGTTCACGCGCAAACAAAGTCAGTTTGTGGTCTTTGTCACACCTGTGATCAAGGTCAGCGCCAGCCAAGGGTCCGAGAAAATCAAGGCGAAGTTCAAACTCCGCGATTAATACAAGACTGGCCTTAAATCTGTCCCAATTTGTGCCGATAAGTTTAATTGAGATGGCTGTAAATCCGAATTCTTACATTATTGGTGTTACCGGCGGAAAAGGCGGAATGGGGAAAAGCGTATTTAGCGCCAACCTCGCTCTCGCGTTTTCGCTTGAAATGAAACAACCCACGTTGCTGATCGATCTCGATTCGCATAGCTGCGGTGATCAAAACTTTATTCTTGGTATGCGCGAAGTGAAAACCATTGCGGAACTCGCCGCCTTTAGCGGTTCACTGAGTCAACAGTCGCTTTCTTCGGTTGCCACCATTCTGCCAGGAACAACTCTCGCCTATATCGCCGCCGTCCGTGGTCGCGATGAAACACTTGGCGGCGCGCCGGAACAAATCGCGAAACAGATTGAAAACTTAACGAACATATTTCGCTATATCGTGATCGACTATGGCAATCAGCTAGGACCAATTCAGAATGCAGTGATCGAACGAACCACAGCGCTCTTGATGGTCACGGCCCCCGAAGTACTCGCGGTCAATCAAACGATGCGCCAAATGACCGAGCTATTAGCTGCCAACCTTCCAACCGAAATGTTGCAAGTCGTGATCAACAAGGCAGGCCCAGCGGGTCTTGCGCCTGCATCAATCGGCCAATCACTTCGGAAAAATATTCTCGGCGTCATACCTCAAGATGATGCCACTGTTTTGGGCTCGGTCGCGCGCTCGGCTCCTTTCGTGCTTAGCGCACCGAAGGCCGCCGTTTCGACAGCTCACTTTGACGTCGTTCGTCGACTCACTGGCGGGCTGCTGCAGCAACTTAAATCTTCGACGAAACCGCAGCTGAAACTCACCAGCAAAGAGCCCGTGAAGGTCGACGTCAGCTCAAATCCAACGAAAAATCGAGGCTTAAAAAATCTCGATCCAAGGACCGCACTGAAGATCACCGTACACAACGAACTGATCAAAGCGATGGATCTTAAAAAAGGCGTCACTGATACTCAGGGCGATCCCGAAAAAGAGGCGGAACTTCGGAAAAAAACCAACGCCGTCATCGCCACGCTCATCGACAAAGAGTCACCGGGCCTGGGACGCGATGAACGCGGAATCATTATCACAGAAGTTTTAAACGAGGCGCTTGGGCTTGGCGCCCTAGAGGATCTTTTAGAGGATTCCGCGGTGACCGAGATCATGGTTTGCGGCCATGAAAAAATCTATATCGAAAAAAACGGGATTGTACAGCTGAGCCCCACAAAGTTCACTTCCAACTTTCACCTCCGAAAAGTGATCGAGCGAATCGTCGCGCCGCTCGGCCGCCAGATCAACGAATCTGTTCCCTACGTGGATGCTCGCTTAAAAGACGGTTCGCGCGTAAACGCTGTCATCGAACCTCTGGCTATTGATGGGCCTGCGGTAACAATTCGTAAGTTTCGGAAAGGGTCGATCAATCCCGACACTTATGCGAAAGAATGGAACGCTTGTACTGTCAACATGATGGAGTTCCTGCGAATCTGCGTCGCAAACAAAATGAACGTCATTATTTCTGGTGGTACTGGCTCCGGTAAAACGACACTTCTCAATACGCTATCAGGCTTCATTCCTTCAAATGAACGTGTCGTCACGATTGAGGACGCCGCCGAATTGCAACTTAAGCAAGATCACGTTGTACGCCTTGAGACTCGTCCTGCGAACATGGAAGGCACTGGCGCCGTTACAATTAGAGATCTCGTCAAAAACGCGCTTCGCATGCGACCAGATCGAATCGTCGTAGGTGAATGTCGAGACGGTGCAGCTCTTGATATGCTAGGTGCGATGTCGACTGGTCACGATGGCTCTATGACCACGGTCCACGCGAACAATCCCAAAGAGGCAATTGGGCGAATCGAAAACCTTTGCATGATGGCCGGCATGGGACTTCCATCCAATGCGATTCGCGAACAAATTGCCAACGCTGTGAACCTGATTGTTCAGATTCAACGTCTGTCGGACGGCTCACGTAAACTGATCAGCGTTTCGGAAGTTCAAGGCATGCAAGGTGAAGTTGTAACTCAGCAAGAAGTTTTTCGATTCGTTGAAAAGGGTTTCGATAAAAACAGGAAGATCATTGGAGAATTTCAAGCGACCGGTTTGATTCCAAAGTGCATTGAAAAGTTCGAAAAGCGCGGTTTGATAATTCCGAAATCACTGTTCTCAAATGCCGCCAATGCAGCTGCGCCACAGGTCGCCCTACAGGGGCAAGCGCCTGGTACAAGTTCCCCACCTGGCGGACCGCCTAAGGTCGCCGCACCAACGGCAGTCGACCCCAAAAAAGTCAGCGGAGGTAGCCGATGAGCGCTGTTTTTGCCAATGACTGGATCATGCTTCCCTCGATTGGAGGTATGGCCTTTTACCTCTCTTATCTTTGGGCAGATAAAATTTTGAACTGGCTTCACAGACGAAGTCTCGGACAACGAGAGGAAGTCTTGCGCTATCTTGAACTCATGTTTGTCGAAACAGATCGATCCAAAGTGACAATGATGATGCTGGCATCCAGCTTTGGCGTAGGTGCACTTTTCTTTGTTATCGTGTGGCCAAACATATCGGCGGGTCTCATTGTCGGTGGTGCAATTACAATCGGAATGTGGTCGGTTCCGAAATACGTTGTTCAAGCTCTTTGGAATAAACGCTGTGGTGTTTTTGTCGATCAAATGGTTGACGGCATGACGATGATGGCAAATGGCGTGAAGGCCGGGCTATCTGTCCAGCAATCGATGGAGCGAATTCAAAACAATTTAGCGAATCCTATTAGTCAGGAATTCGGACTCGTGCTTTCACAAATCCGAATCGGACGAAGCCTACAAGAGGCACTTAATGATCTGGGCAATCGAATACCCAGGCAGGACGTTCAGATGTTTGTGACGTCTGTAAATATCCTGCAAGAAACTGGCGGCAACATGGGGGAAACCTTCAAGACGATCGTCGAGGTTGTTCGCGAGCGCCAAAAGGTCGAGAAAAAAATCGAGGCCTTAACTGCCCAAGGTGTTGCGCAGGGGACGATCATCGTTATGGTACCGTTCTTCTTACTGATTGTCTTTTACGTACTTGACCCAGCTTACGTGTCTCCACTGTTCAACACGACTCTGGGCCTGATTGCGGTTGTAATCATGCTAGTCCTGCAAGTTATCGGTGGAATAGCGATGAGGAAAATCATTAAGATTAAGGTGTAGGCATGGGAAGCGCGATTCTGCTGTAATAGCGCCATTGGTAGGTTTTTGGGGGATTCGAAATGTGTCTGAACGTTAAACGACATTTTACGGTCATTTGGTCGGCCCTTATGGCGATCGTATTGTCGGTCGCCTTTTCGCCGATAGCCCTTGCGACCGTCGATATGAAAAACGCGAACTATACAGAATCCTGGATCGACGTGCAAATTGCGGGTTCAGGTTACTCGCTAAGAGTACAACGGACATACAATAGCCGGTCTGTCTTTAACGGCATGTTTGGCTTTGGATGGTGTTCAGATTTCGAAACGAGTCTAACAAAAAACCCAGAGGGTTTCTTAAAGCTTCAAGAGTGTGGTGCCGGTCAAGAAGTCACTTTTAAACCGCAAGGAGCTGGCGGAGATTCTGTAACAAAAACGATTGATACAATTATCGCCTACTACAAAAAAACTAATCCAAATTCAGGCGAATCGTCTGTCGCTACATTGCGGGATCAGCTTCTCAATAACTCTAGCCTTCGCACAAACTGGGCGAAACAAGCTGGCTTGAAAGAGCCGACGGTTGCTAAGGGAAGCATTTTCGTTTCGGATAATCTTGAAGTAGAGAAAATCGAGTTTGATGGGTCGCAGTACACTCGCAATCTCGCCGATGGCTCGTCTCAAAGATTCAACGTTCAAGGTAAACTGATTGCGATCTATGATAAAAACGGAAACTTTTTGAAGTTCAATTACAGTGGCGACCTCATGAAAGAGGCGACCGACAACACTGGAAAGAAACTGACCTTCACATTTTATCCGACAAAACGTGTGAAAGACATCACTGCGCCGGGCGGCGTGAAGGTGGAATACAAGTACAAAGGCGAAGATCTTTCACAGGTTAAGAATATGTGGAAGAACGTCTACGATTACGAGTACGACGAAAATCACAACATCACCAAAATTACTTTCCCCGACAAAACCTTCAAGGCGCTCTCGTACAATCAAAAAAATGATTGGGTAATGAGCTTCACGGATCGAGCCGTTGACGGGCCAGCCTGCAAGGAAACCTACGAGTATTTTTCTGACAAGGCGAATCCAAAGGACCACTTTTGGTCAACCGCGGTAAAAAAATGTGGAAACGAAATCAAGAATGAAGCGCGGTTCGAATTCTGGCTTAAGTCTCGCGCAGACGGCAGGAAATATCTTTCTCGCGTTCTCAACAGATCGATGACCGATACACTCGACGTTACCTATCACCCCGAGTTCGGCCGTCCCACTTCTATCAAAAGAAACTCGCAAACGACTTCTTTCGACTACTTTACCAGTGGCCTGGTGAAAGAAAAGTCGACTGCAACCACTCGTTTACAGTTTGAGTATAAGAACACGTTCAACAAAGTCTCGAAAGTGACTACTGAATTCTTCGACGCCAAAGGTAAGGTCGGCAAGAAGCGCGACACGACTTTTAACTACGACAATCGTGGCAACCTTGCGGCCGCGCAGAATACCGATGGGCAAACTGTCCGCCTTACTTACGATCAACGCGGTCGAATTGCGACAATCATCGATCAGGCGAAGAAGGAAGTACAAATTAAATACGAAGAACGCACTGGCCGCCCGGCGCAGATCACGCGGCCTAAAGTTGGCTCGATCGCTGTGACTTACAAGGCGAATGGGGAAATAAATAAAGTTGAAAGTAATGATGGTCCAGCAGTGGCGACCCAGGTAGCGAGCACTTTTAATAACTTGCTAGATATTATTGCGCCTGCGACTTCTGAGATGAATTTGTAAGTTGAAGTTTTTCGATTTTGAGAAGGGGAATTTATGAAGGATCTTTTTTCAATTCTAGTTTTAGCAGTAGGCCTGTTTGCAGCTTTCGTTAGCCACGCTCAGGAAGCCTACAACTGCGACGATCCCAAATGTCAGCAAGAGAAGGCGCGCCTTGCGGATCCGACAACAATGAACGCCCAGTTCTTGTCTCGCGGAATTCCATGCGCAACAGGGGCGTGTTTTAAAGATGCGGATTCGTCTGTAGGATTTGATCTGACCCCGCTCATCAATGTCGAAGGCTCAACGGCGACCGAACCGCGCGTAAGCCCAGCAGACGTCGTGAAATAAACGTCTCAAACTGAGACACCAACTTCAAATTCTCTCACTACTCCTAACCCGCGACGGCCTCTGGCCAGCGGGTTTTGCCTTTATGAGTGTCTAGGACCGAGACACCCGTGTGCCCTCTAGCGCCTCCCCACGCCACATAGCCTTTAACCCCACTTGGCGGTACCCACGGTCATCTCGTAACATATCGATATTCCGAGCCTATTCTAAGTGTCGCAAAATAGGACTCTCGGCACGAACTTCGTATTACGTATCAATAGGAACCGATGATGACCGTAGGTCTTTTGACACTAGGTCGAGGAGGAATCATGTCTCGTTTCATTATGTCTGCGCTTCTCTGCACGTTCTCGTTTGCCCAATCAGCCTATGCAATTGCTCCAGTCAGCATTGCTAAGCGCAACAACCGCGAGCTCGCTGCTTTAAAGGCGAAAGATCCCAACGACGAAACAACGTTGGCTGGTATGCAATTTGAGCTTGAGAAGAAGCACGATTGCCCACTTGCACGCCACAACGGTGAACGTAATGAGAATACTCAGCCAGCAAAAGAGCAAGTCGCCGCTGTTTCTGGTGGAGCAGTTAGTAGCCACGATTCGATTCGCTAAGCGCAAGCTAGCTAATTGAGATCATCGGTGTGCGTCTCGGTCCTTCGTGACCGGGACGCTTGCGAATATTGATTTCGAATTTGGTCTTGTATCCAAGACCACCCGCTGTGGGCCGCCTTCACCGCACCCTTCGCAACGGTTTGCAACTGTGCCCCGGCATCAGACCGATAAATCCACTCCTCTGAATGGTCTTCGAGAGTCTCTCCCTGCCACCTCATTTGCAGAACCATCAAAACCAATACCGAAAACATAACTGTCTTTATCGCTGTAAAAAGCTCCGACACGACGGATCTCCTTTTTTAAACAGGGTTACTCGTTGGCCGCGTAATCGCGTCCCTTGGTTTTGCTTCCTGCCGCTTCTTCAATCGCCAAAATTAACTGATCTCTTTGAAACGGTTTCGGCAAAAAGCTAACACAGCCTGCCTCTAGCGCTTTCATTACTATCGACTCAGTATCGTTGGTCGAAAATGCGACTACTTTTTGATTGGCGATCAAGGAAATAATTTCTTTTGCCGCATCAATGCCATTTTTTAACGGAAGAACTATATCCATCAAGATCACATCAGGTCTCAGCCGCAAAGCTAGAGCGACGGCTTCATGGCCATCTTCGGCCTCGCCAACTATTTCGATATTGGTGGCTCGCAACGAGTGGCGCACGATTTCACGAACAAAAGGAGCATCGTCTACGACAAGTAGCTTGATCATGGATTCAGTATATCGCGCAGATTACACAACGAGAGTCCTATTGACCCCAGTCATAACCAAACTGGATGACAGTCGTGCCTTGGGTCACTCCAACACCGTTAGGAGTCGAGCCCGAGACTTGGTCTGGGCTAGATGCAGGCCCTGAAAACGCGTTTTGCTCGACGTCATGTTGAAGCCGAAGAAAAATGGAATTCGAGCTATCAAACAGCCAACGTCGTTCGACCATAAATCCAACTCGATACGATTCTACTGTAGCTCCAGATCGCACCCCTGTCACTGGCGCTGATTCTTCATGCTGAAGCTTCGGTGCAATCGAAAATCCAAGTCTGAAATCGGCCCAATCACCACGAACCGAAAGCCTTGCGCCCGTGGTCTTTGTTTTCACTCGGTTTGTAGAGTCGGCCGGAGCGCGAAATTGAAAGTCGACAAACTCTAACCCAAGCGTGAGGTATTTTTCTTTCGCCTCTTGACCTATAGCCTTACGAACAAACACACCGAACGAAGTATCTGCTCGCGCAACTGCAGAATCATTTCCCCCATCAGCCACTGTTGCGCCCAATGAAGACAGGTAAGAACCGCCTACGCCAAACTCGGGGCTTAGCCAAACTCTTGCATCAATGGAATATGCCGGAGCGGCCAAAGAGTACTTACGGTAGCTATAGGAGCTACTGGAATTTTCATATAAATAGGCCGTTCCGACTGCGATCTCCAAAAGATTTCCACCGCGAGAATGGACGATCACAGGTTCTGAAGTTTCAGGTTGCTGATCGACGTTAGGAATTACAACCGCGCCCTGTTCGTTGCCAGATACAACAACCGACGTAGTTGAAGTTTGAACCGAATCGGAAATTACGAGAGGCACACTCGGTCCGCCTTGTTTTTTGGGCGACGGAGTCGGGGTGGGCTGTCTTTCGATCGGTCGCTCGCCTGCTCGGTCGCGCGGGCGAACGGTGTAACGTCCAGACTCCAAACGGGCATCACGCGCCTCGTTTGCTGCACGTTCTGTTGTGGCTCGGTCTTGAGTTCGATTCCCAGAATTCAACAGCAGTGCAGAGCTTGGATCGATACCTGACTGTGCAGAGACGTTGGTCACCAGAAAGAGCGAGGCTGACAACGACATCAACGTCGCGGTCGCGCTTAAAACCACCTCGAACTTAACTCGCACCGGGTTCCGCTTTGCCATTGGAAACTTATCGGGCGTTCGATCGCTCTCCTTGACGCGACCACCGCCCTGCTTTTGTGGGAAAACTTGTGGGAATCTCGACATATGGGCAAACTATTTGAGTGTCCATCGTTTAGCAGTATGCGGCCCTCAAGACCTAGGACTAGCTCGCAATGACAGTATCAACATTTGCAGCCCTTTTAATTTCGTTCGCAATGTTCAATTCCGCCCATGCTCAAAACGAACCCGCACGCCAACAGCAAAGCGCCGCTTATAAAAGTGCGATCGACGAAAAGCTAACAATACGAAAAATTACTGTTCTACCCGGTAGCGATAACACGGATGGCATTTACGCACGCCCGCTGGAATCCCTCCTGGTTGAACTCGTGAAAGGCTCTCATCGATGGGAGTTCGCCGAATCCCGACTTGCCTCTCTCACTAAAACTCCGCTTGAGATAGAAGAGTCTCCCGAGGCCGCGAAAGCGTTGATGAATTCGCTCGAGGCCGATGCAGCGATTCTTCCAGTCGCCACGCGAGGGCCCAATGGACTGTCACTCCGCTTAAGTCTTTTTCTAAAAGTTGATGGACGGATTCTTGCCCAGGAAATTACTCGCGACTATGGCCGCTTCGAACTGGCGGATGTTAAATCCGTAGTTGCGGGAATGTACCGCAAACTGATTCAGACGATTCCGTATGACGGACTTCTGCTAAGTCGCCAGGGAACTCGTGTCACTTTGAATCTTGGAAAGACCGACGGAATTCGATCGGACCAAACGGTTTCAGTGGTGCAGATTATAGCCGAAAATCGCCACCCCAAATTTGGATTTTTGATTTCGACAGAAAAAGAAATTCTTGGACAGGTTCGAATTTTGAAAGTCGATGAAACTCTCAGCTTTGGCGTGATCGTTGCGGAAAAAGAACGAGGCGCAATTCGCAAGCTCGCAAAAATCGCGGGCGTGCGTCCGGTTGAATACGGCGAAGCCCAAAGTCTATCGCCAGGATCGGATTCAGACGTCCGATCAAGACCCGATTCGGCGGTAGCGTTTGGCGAAAACGCAAAAGAATGGTTACCAGTAAAGCCCCCGTCTTTTGGTCAAATTGGAATTGAGGCGGCACTCGGAAGCTACACTGGATCCACCAACCTTACCGGGGTCGGTTCTCTTGACGCGAAAACAGATTTTTTTCCCATGTTGGGAATCTCCGGTGAACTTTGGCTCAACCCACAGTGGAGCGTTCTTGCCGATATTACCCAAGGCATCCTTTCGACACCCAATCCCCGAAGCGGCGGAAGTCCGGGCACGCTCAATCACTCGATGAGCAAGTATTCGATGGCACTTGGATACAACTTCCTCATTCGGGATGAATTTTTCGGTCCAAAGTTTCAGCTGAAAGGCGGAATCAATTTCTACAGAATGTTCGTCGACGACTCTACACCTCAAGGTCTGACAACCGTGAATTACAATGGCTATCTTCTTGGACTTGGCTTGTACTTCCCTCTCACGGATCTGAAACTTTGGGCGTTAGGCGGAGAGTTCAACATGACGTTGTTCTCACGGCTCGCAGAAACCCCGGTAACATCGGGAGACAGCTCGAACAACACTGTCAATGAATTCACTTTTTATGTTGAACGACAAATCGCAATAAACGTAAAAGCGCGAGCGTCTTTAGACTTCGCACTTTACAGTTCAAGCCTCAGCGGGGCCGGCACGCGTACCGAGCCAGCCACAAGCATTTCACAGCGTCACGCCAGCATTGGCGGCGGCGTGACTTATCAGTTTTGATAGCTGCGCTAATGTGCTGATTGAAAAGAATAAAAATAAAAAGGCCCGGCAAACGCCAGGCCTTTCATAATTCAAAATCCACTGAAACTAAAGTTCAGAGAATTACATCATGTCCATTCCGCCCATGCCGCCGCCGCCGCCTGGCATTTTTGGCTCATCTTTCTTTGGCGCCTCAGCGATCATCGCTTCTGTCGTCAACATGAGTGACGCAACAGACGCTGCGTTCTCAAGAGCCGATCGAACAACTTTCACTGGGTCGATAACGCCAGACTTCAAGAGGTCTTCATAGACTTCCGAGTAAGCGTTGAAACCGAAGCCGGCAGTTTTTCCGTTGCGAACTTTGTCCAAAACGATTGCGCCATCAAGACCTGCGTTGAACGCGATCTGACGCAAAGGCTCTTCACATGCACGCTTGATGATCATAGCGCCCCAACGTTCATTCTCGTCATACTTAGTTGGATCGATAGCTTCCGATGCGCGAACAAGTGCAGTTCCGCCGCCGGCAACGATACCTTCTTCAACAGCTGCACGAGTCGCATTCAATGCGTCTTCAACACGAGCTTTCTTTTCCTTCATTTCAACTTCTGAAGGTGCGCCAACGTGGATAACAGCTACGCCGCCAGCCAATTTCGCGAGACGCTCTTTAAGTTTTTCTTTGTCGTAATCGCTAGTTGTTTCTTCAACTTGCGCCTTGATCTGAGCAACCCGTGCTGCGATGTCAGCTTTTTTACCTGAACCATCGATAACAGTTGTGTTGTCTTTGTCGATAACAAGGCGTTTCGCAACACCAAGATCAGCCAAAGTAGCTTGCTCAAGTTTGCGGCCCATCTCTTCAGAAATAACAGTTCCGCCAGTGAGGATCGCGATATCTTCAAGCATTGCTTTTCGACGATCGCCGAAACCAGGAGCTTTAACTGCGCATACGTGGAGTGTTCCACGAAGTTTGTTTACGACCAAAGTTGCGAGGGCTTCGCCTTCAACATCTTCAGCCACGATCAAAAGCGGACGGCCTTGTTTTGCAACGCCTTCAAGAACTGTGATCATGTCTTTCATTGACGAGATTTTTTTGTCGAAGATGAGGATGTAAGCGTTCTCGAGAACTGCTTCCATGCGCTCTGCATTCGTTACGAAATATGGAGAAAGGTATCCGCGGTCAAACTGCATGCCTTCAACAACGTCGAGTTCAGTTTGCGCAGTTTTCGATTCTTCAACAGTGATGACGCCTTCGCGGCCGACTTTTGCCATAGCATCAGCCAACATTTTTCCGATTTCTGGATCATTGTTTGCCGAGATCGCGCCGACTTGAGCGATTTCAGTTTCGCCCTTTACTGGCTTCGCCATTTTTTTCAGCTCATCGCGAATTGTCGCAACGGCTTTGTCGATGCCGCGCTTTACTTGAGTTGGGTTGTGACCAGCAGTGACGATTTTCACGCCTTCGCGGAAAATTGCTTGTGCTAGTACAGTCGCAGTCGTCGTGCCGTCGCCAGCGTCGTCGTTCGTTTTCGAAGCGACTTCTTTAACCATCTGCGCGCCCATGTTTTCGAACTTGTTTTCAATTTCGATTTCTTTCGCAACAGTGACGCCGTCTTTTGTGACCAGTGGCGCACCAAAAGATTTCTCGATGACGACGTTGCGACCTTTTGGTCCAAGTGTGACTTTTACTGCGTTAGCAAGAACGTTAACACCACGAAGAATCGACGCTCGTGCGTCCTCATTAAAACGAAGCTCTTTAGCCATTGTATTTCCCCTTTAAATTATTTCGTTAAATTAAAAAATAGGACTGCGGATTCGCCATTAACGAAACTCCGCAATCTTTGTGAAAGATCAGTTGAATACGCCCAAGATATCTTCTTCGCGCATCATCAAATATTCCGAACCCTCAAGCTTAAGCTCGGTCCCCGAGTATTTGCTGAACAAAATTTTATCGCCAATCTTCACTTCCAAAGGAAGAGTTTTTCCGTCTTCCGTTACGCGACCTTTACCAGTCGCAACCACTTCCCCACGCTGTGGTTTTTCCTTTGCGGTATCGGGAATGATGATTCCTCCCGCCGTTTTTTCTTCTTCCGCCATGCGACGAACAAGAATGCGATCATGCAAAGGACGAACGTTCAGATCAACACGCGCCATATTGAAACCTCCTAAAGAATTTCCCATTTACATCGCCCCTAACACCTACAAGCGGCCGGATTCGAAGAACCCACCGAGTTTCGGAGGCAAGTGCGTTTGCTATACGAGTGGCAATATGGACGGCCTACAAAGAGTGTCAAGGTGGACCAGCGAGATTTCACATAACGCGAGGCGCCTAGCGGGCAGCGCCGGAACATAGACGTGAGTTACCAGGTGTATCCGTGTTCGCAAATTCACCAATGGACGCGGTCTTTTGGTACGCAATCAAAAGCTCTGTGACCTCATCCGGGTTCATTCGTCGCGCGACATCGCGCAGAACTTCGGGGGACTTGAACTGAGAAAGATAAATTTGAAGGTAGTCGTTGATGGTCAGATCTTGGGCAATTTCGAGGTTCATTCGGGCCTGCTCGACGCGATTGTCTTGTCGAAGCCGCACTGCCGCACGTGGCGAGGATCTTGGGTTTGGTGCCGTCATAGTGCCGGCACTTGGAACAGCTCTAACCACAGCTTGTCGCTCCCCCGGAGCACGGTCTGCACCGGCAGCTCCCGAAGCGGCAAAGATTTGCCCCTCAAGAGTCATTCGCTCGAGGATCAGTCTGGCTTCATCCGTGCGAAGCGATTTCCATGCTTGGAACGTAAGAACGGCCGGCAACGCAGGCGCCACGCCAAGCGCAATTGGAAGCGCAGCTGCGCCTGGGGAGACAGCGACAGGTTGAACATTCCCCGGCGCAGCGAAGGCTTGCTTTATCCCAAAGACAAAAATGACTGAGCAAATCGCGATCGCGCAATTAAAAAACGCTTGTCGATTCGCGTTTCGAGCGACGCTCAATTTAATTCTTGTCCCGGTCACGGTTCCTCCGAATGGGATGTTGGCCCTAAGGGCAAACACCCACTTGCCATATTTGTAGATCACGGTTCGTGCCTGGTGTATCTGACCGACCGACCTTTCTGATTTTTAGGTATTTTCGGGCATTTACACAGGGCCAACGGGCCACATGAATCATAGCATTCGCCGCAAATAGGCCCAGGTAGCTGGCATTTTTTCAACGCGCAGCGATTCACGGACTCAGAATACAGCCAAAGACTTCACATGAAGCTGCAATTTCCTACTAAGCGCGAGGTCGACCTTGCTGAGCCACCCGTCTGGACTGTACCTTCCGCCGGTCACACCAAACTCTTATTTTTCAAGGGAGCCCCCTCCAAATGGTTCAAACCAAATCCAACCGAAATCGCTGGCCCGTTTTTGTATCAGCAATGGCCCTTGCAGCAGCCTTCGCCGCGTCGGCCAATGCGCAAACGCCTGCTCAAACGAGCATTTCTTCAGCCGCCTCAACGGAACAGCGCTGGTCCGAGTTTCAAACAGACCCGGTGAAGTTCATGAACATGCTGCCGCATAAAAAAGTTTCGGGACCGCGCAAAGGCCTGACTCAGTTCTCTCCAGCGGACGTAAAATCCCGCACCTTCATCGACAAGAAAAATGGCGCGCGAATTGGGGGCAAAGGGTTTGAGTTCGCCCCAGATTTCCGCGATGAAAATGGCGTAAGTCTTGGCGATATCATCGATGGCCGCGCGGGCGCCCGCGAAAACGTTATGGATTTCCTCGACCTCTCTCAGTTCCCGAACCGCAAGCCGGTGTTGAACCTATCGGAAATGGAGTCGGAAGGGCTTCGCGAAGGTAAGCTCGATGAAACTCCTTGGTCAGACACATACTGGCCGATCTACATGGGCGTACTAGGCGCACGATATGCGAACCAAAACTTTTCTTCAGCCTCAAATTGGAAGGGTTATTACGAGTTTATCAGCAGCAAATCTCAAAAGCTCAGCAAGCTCGCGAAGAATGCGAACCCCTTAATGCTTGAATCTCTTTCTCCTTCAGAAAAGTACGACCTTTTAATCGGCGATCTAACTGACGGTGCTACGAAGTACGAGGCCGGATACCTGACGCCACACATGTGGGAAGAGGGCCGACAATATTGGGACGAAAAAGGCGAAGTTGAACCATGGATGGGAATTTGCCACGGCTGGGCGCCAGCGGCTTACATGCTAAAACGTCCAACTAAGACTGTCGAAGTGCCTTCGGCAGACGGTCAAAACACTTTGAAATTCTATCCGTCAGATATAAAAGGACTCGGCAGCTACCTCTGGGCAAAAGCGCGCGTTCCAACACGCTTTATCGGTGGTCGATGCAACGATAAAAATGCCGACACAGATCCAGAAACTGGCCGAGTGTTGAATGAAAAATGTTTCGATACTAACCCGGCGAACTGGCACCAAATCATCGTAAACCAAATCGGCCTCGCTAAAAAAAGTTTCGTTATGGACGCGAC
This sequence comes from Deltaproteobacteria bacterium, assembly GCA_017302795.1. GTDB lineage: Bacteria > Bdellovibrionota > Bdellovibrionia > Bdellovibrionales > JAMPXM01. The sequence continues at coordinate 227,202 of JAFLCB010000005.1, forward strand.
CTTTGATTACGAAGTTTGGAACCAACCCGTTTACTCGTACACATACAAATACTTTAATCCCCAGACAGGCAAAAGCGCGCGCAGTCTTCGCACAGCGACTGTTGCTGCGGACAAATTCTCAAACGACAAATTCAAGAAGTTTCGATCTTCAAAAGCTGCAAACTTTGTTGGTATCGAGATGGAAGTCACTTACGTCGTTGAAACAAGCGCCACTCACAATGAAGTTGACTCTTCGGCTTACGATGCGACGACCACAGTCACTTACATGTACGATCTTGAGCTAGATCAGAACATGGAAATCATCGGCGGCGAGTGGTATTCAAACATCCACCCCGACTTCCTCTGGAACCCGATTGCTGACGGACGCGCCGAGACCATTGGCGATTCACGCCTAACTGGAACCTGGGATGGTTCGTCTGCATTGCCAAAATTCTGGCGCGACGTTGCAGTCATGACCGCTGTTCACAATGGGCTGCCATTGGCTTCGATCATCGAGTCGCTGATCGACGTTTCAAACAAAACTGAGTAGTTGATGGGCCGCAAGCTGGGGCTGGTGGCCCTCTTCGCCACTTACCTAGTTGCATTATCAATCGGCGGGTCGATTCTCGACTCGCCGGCCTTGGCCTCGCCATCTCAATCTCATCAACAACCTCATCAACAACCAAGTTGGTATCCGAAAAAATCTTGTCGCGAGGCCTGGTCCAATCGTGACTTAGCTAAATACGATCACTCGCGCGATGCAAACGTGACCGCCGACGGGAACCGCGGCTACGCTAGTTACCTCAGTCGTCTTAAAAAAAGCGGCATCGACCGTCGATCTTGTTTTAAAGATTGGACTGTCCTTGTGTACATGGCCGGCGACAATGACCTTAGCCCCTACGCCATTTGGGATTTAGAGGAAATGGAAGGTCGATTTGAAAGCGGCCGCTACGCTGGTTCGACTTTGAAATCTGATTTAGTTGTTCAGGCCGACACGGCGGGAGCAACGGGAATTCGTCGACTCCATATTTTTCAGCGGGAGGACCGACCGTACGTTGCGGCAACCTCGATCAATGAATTTAAAAATCGCGGGCCCGAAACCGTTCAGTCGCCTATCGCAGAATTGCTTCCGGAGTCGCGGCCAAGCCGACAAGGCCTGCAAGACTTTCTTCAATGGGGTGTTCAGCAGTATCCCGCCGATAGGTACATGGTGGTTATATGGGGGCATGGCCAAGGTTGGCTTGGTGCTCCTATCGAGATCACGGCTACAGATGTTGCAAATCTTCATGCAGCCGCTCCGTCAGGTCAGCTGACGACAGCGCTTAACCAAGTTGCTCTTTTGCCCCAGCCGCCCACGACTCCGTCCGCCGGATCCTTTGGCGGGATTGCGATAGATCCGGCGACTGGCAACGGGTTATCAGTCGACGATCTCAATCAAGCACTCACCGCGACCGTAGAGATCACTTTGGAAGGTCGACCACTTGATGTTTATGCAAGCGACGCATGTCTCATGCAGATGGCAGAAGTGGCGCGTGAAATTTCAGATACAAGTCGGTACATCGTCGGCTCGGCCCAAGTACAAAGCTACTTGGGTCTTCCCTATCGGCGATTGATGTACGAACTCAACACTGGACGATTTCTAAGCGGCGGCGCATTGGTAGGAAAATCGGATGAAGCGCTTTTAATGGCGAAAATGTTGCCCCTTCTGACGGAACAGTCTCTCGATCCCATTCGGGGGCAACAAGGACGAGTCGAGCCAAAAGCCGTCGAAACATTCACTATGAGTGCAATCTCGACTGGTGCGCTTAACCAGCAGTTGATTCCGTCTCTGGCAGACTTCTCCAAAGCGCTCCAAGATTACCTCATAGAGGATCAAATTCGAGGCTTCTCAATAGGGGCAGTGGTAAAGGCAGCACCTTCTTTCATGGGTGGTGGAAAAGAGCTGGGAAGTTTCATCAGTCTCATCGAGATAGCGCGCCTAGAAGACGAATCCCGTCGCGGCAATGTGTCGCTAGCTTCGAAACGGTTGGCCAGATCTGTTGTCCAGTTGAAGCATGCATTAGATGAGACTGTCATTGAACGTCGTCTCGGCACCAGGTACCAGACTGTCGAAAAATCATTTCACCTTCTGGGTTACCGGGGGCTTGGAATTTGGATTCCAAATGGGGATCGTGAATTTAAAAGGCGATCACCTGACTTCGCCCAATCGACTCTTCATCAAGAGACTGATTGGCAAACTTGGTTGAAGTCGGCATTAGGTCTTTAGGACGATCTTCTTTTTGCTGCGTTCGGAGGATTGCCCCTTCCGAAAACCTAGTCTAGCTTCAATCTCATGACACTCACTCAGCTTAGCTACATCGTTGCCGTCGCCAAGCACCGCCACTTCGGTGCCGCTGCTGAGTCCTGTTTTGTCACGCAGCCGACGCTTTCGATGCAAGTTCAAAAGCTGGAAGAAGAACTGGGAATTGAAATTTTCGATCGCAGTCACCAGCCTATTTCCCCCACGCCTCTTGGAAGTGCTCTCGTCGAACAGGCGCAGATCGTCTTGGCTGAGGCCGAAAAACTTAAAGCACTATCCGCCGAAGAACTCGACACCATTGCCGGTCAAATAAGAATCGGGATTATTCCAACACTCAGTCCGACATTGGCTCCCAAAGTTGCCGATTGGTTTTCTCGTCATCATCCGGAAACGGCACTTCACCTCGAGGAAGTGCAGACCAAGGATCTGATGACCCGGATCAAAGACGGATCGATCGATCTCGGCCTCGTTGTTACCCCCTTGGATGACAGCCACATTTTGGAGAAACCTCTTTTCTATGAACCGTTCATGCTTTACGTTTCTCCGGATCATCCACTGACAAAATTGAAAACCATCGGATCCGAAAGCCTCAGTTTTGAGGATCTTTGGCTGCTGACAGAAGGTCATTGCTTTCGCGATCAGGCCCTCAAAGTCTGCGGCGATCGCAAACGGAAGCGAACAACAACTCGAGCTATGTTTGAAAGTGGAAGCCTTGAAACACTTCGCAAGATGGTCGACAAAAGTGGCGGCTATACATTGATTCCCGCACTTACTTTAGACGACATCGATGAATCGCGACGAAAGAAACAAGTTCGTGAGTTCGTTTCACCGGCTCCAACGAGAGAAGTAAGCCTCGTTCACTCGAGGGTCTACAAAAGAAAAGCGACGCTCGACGCCATCGCCCTAGCTGTTCGAGAGGGACTGCCAAAAGAATTTTTAAAATTTGATTCGAAAAAACAAACTCGCGTCGGGCTTTAACGTAGTAGAACTTCCAGCCACTTTTTCTTTTCTGTGTTCAGATTTTCACGATTCGACATAAGGCCGTTTTTTAATCCGCCTTCACGGTCTGCCAAATCTGCAGCTGGGTTCTTTTTTAAAATTTCACCGATCAAACGTACAGCCTTGCGATTGTTTTTCTTCATCGTATCTAAAACCACCTGCAGTGTAACGTGCTCAATTGCATCGTCCCAACAGTCGAAGTCAGTGACAAAACAGCATGGCAAGTAACTGATCCCCGCCTCGCGCGCGAGTGCGAACTCTGGAAAATTGGTCATTCCGATGATATCGGCACCCATCGATCGGTAAGTATTCGATTCTGCCTGCGTCGAGAAGTACGGTCCTTCGATGCAAACATAAGCTTTGTCAAAGTGTACGTTAAATCCGAGGCCCCCCGCTAGCTTGCGCACCGTCTCGACTCCAGTTTTCCAAACAGGTTTCGCAAGTGATACGTGGCCGACGAGGCCTTCTCCCAAAAAAGTATGGCGACGAACGCCTTTTGTTCTATCAATGTACTGGCTTGCGACGACCAGGTCTCCCGGCGCAAGCTCTTTTCGCAGACTTCCTACAGCGGAGACCGAAATGATGCGATCCACGCCCAAAGACTTCAGCGCGTAGAGGTTGGCCCGATAGTTTACTTCCGAAGGTAGCAATTCATGATGTCGACCGTGGCGCGATAAAAAAACTAATTCTTGGCCATCAAAACGTATCAACCGCAATCCTGACGAGGCCTCTCCAAAGGGTGTTGCTCGGTCGAGGTCGCTAACTTCTTCAACTCCTTCGAAGCTTTCGAATCCAGAACCGCCGATTACTGCCCACATCACGTTCCCCTTTGCCGAAACTGTTCTGGCGTGAAAGCGCCAGTGTTCAAAATAATTTTGGTCACTAATTCGGCCGGGGTGACGTCAAACGACGGGTTATAAACCGAAACTTTTTCCGGCGCCCATCTCACAATGGCATTGGGACTGACAAAACCCCGCACCTCGGCCGCATCACGTTGTTCAATTTCTATCGCAGCTCCGTTGGGACAGAGGGGGTCGACCGTCGAAAGTGGCGCAACGGGATAAAATGGAATGCCATGGTGTTTGGCGAGAACTGCAAGGGAATAGGTACCAATTTTATTAGCAAAGTCTCCGCGCGCAGAAACGCGATCAGCTCCAGTCCAAACCGAACTGACTTTTCGATCGCGCATTAAGCTCGCAGCCATACTGTCCGTGATCAGCGTGTGCGGAATGCCACATTGCGCGAGCTCCCAAGTTGTCAGGCGACCACCCTGAAGAAGGGGTCGCGTTTCGCAAGCATAGACATGGATTTTTTTTCCAGCCTCATGCGCCCCGCGAAGAACCGCGAAAGCCGTACCCTTGCCGACCGTGGCAAGGCCGCCAGTATTGCAGATAGTTAGAACCGAATCACCGTCATCTACCAGAGGGGCGCCAGCTCTCGCCATTCCGTTACACATTGCAACGTCGTCATCAAAGATGCCGAGCGCGGTTTGCAGGAGATCCGCATTGTTCGAAAGAACTTTTTCTACTCGATCGAGGGCCCACATAAGATTAACAGCCGTCGGCCTCGCGGCACGTAAATCTGCCCAGGCCTTTCTTCGCAGGACCATATCGGAAGTACGAAATGCTTCGACGACCATTGCGAGAACAGCGGCAACACCGATCAACGGCGCCCCACGAACAGCGAGACATTTAATCAGCTCACACATTGATTTGGAATCGGGGACAACCACCCAAATCTCTCGATCAGGCAGTTGACGCTGATCGAGAATGAGAAGCTCAGGGGCCGCTTTTAGAGAGGCTTTAAAGCGGAGGCCCAACGAATGACGCTCAATCATCATAATGTGCGTCCATCCATGTTCGACCGCATCCGCCGTAAGTTCGCAATTTCCTCGGGCGGCAACATCGTAAGGCCTCCCAAGGATTCAGCGTAAGCCAGCGTAACCGCGGCGTGCTCCAGCCTCTCGATCCCATTGTAAGCTTCTTCCAGAGTCTCCCCCCAAGCAAGGGCACCGTGCCGAGATAATATCATCAGCCGACAATCCGGCAGAAATGGAAGTAGGTAATCCCCCATCTGCTTTGTGCCAGGCCGTGCGTAAGGAACAAACGGAATTCGCCCAGCCGCAAGAATAACCTCCGAAAGACATTCGGCCGGGAGCTCAGTAAGCTCCGGTCGGGCAATTGTCCACGCTGTCGCAACGGGCGGATGGGCATGAACGACGGCTTTGGCCTTATTAACGTTTTGAAAAATCGCGAGATGCATCAGCCGTTCGCTGCTAGGCTCACCTTCAAGGATTTCATTTTGGACAGTCATTCGGCAGATATCAGTTTCTGACAAGAAGCCTTTGTGACGTCCAGAGGGAGTAATCAAAATATTCTCATCACTCATGCGATAGCTGATATTGCCATCTGCAGCTGCCAGCCAGCCGCGGGCATGCAGGCGCCGTCCGATTTCAACAATTTCAATACAGACTTCATGTGATGTTTTAGGGGCAGGCAATTTACTTCCACTCGACATAGCGTCAACGTACCCCTAGGCTATTGCGAATGACAAATAAACTTGATTCAAAATTTTTGAAGCTGATTAGCGATGTGCCCAATTACCCCAAGCCGGGTGTGATATTTAAGGATATCACTCCGCTTCTTGGCTCGGCGCATTTCCCGGAGCTCATTCAAGAGCTGGCCGATCTTGTGCGCGACCTTGAATTTGATGCCATTGCAGGAGTCGAATCGCGAGGATTCATTTTAGGAGCGGCGATTGCGCACGAAACCAACGTTGGATTTGTGCCCGTGCGAAAAAAAGGCAAGCTTCCACCGCCTGTGTTTTCTCAAAGCTACGCGCTCGAGTACGGCGATGACACTGTGGAAGTAAAGGGCGGTAAAGGAAAAGTGGTCGTGATCGATGACGTATTGGCGACCGGCGGAACGTTAAAGGCTTCTGCAGAGGTCTTAACATTGGCAGGCTACGAAGTCGTCGGCTTTGCGGTTTTAATGAATCTCAAATTTTTAAATCAGTTTTCCTGGAATTCTTTGACTGCGAAAAGTCTGATCGAGATTTCCAGATAAAAAAAACGGCGGGGATTCAGGCCTCGCCGTCTTTCAGTGATCGAGTTCAAAATAAAACATCGTCTTTCGACGATTCGTTAAGGAGCAGCTTCAGCAGAAGCATCCGTCATCGAACAAGTGTATTTTGCTTTCGCGCGTGGAACGACTGGTTTTGAGCTTTTGCAAACAAGTTGCTCAACCGATTTCTGGTGCGTCACTGCGCCTACAAGTCCAGCGGGAGTAACGTTGATCGCCGCGACATTTAACGCGTCGTAAATTTTCTGGTTGTTGCGACGACCTTTAAATTCGCACGACGCAATTGTGAGAGGACCATGAGGACCGAAGCCCATTGTCTTGCGACATTTCAGTCCGCCGACTTCTTTCACGCGGTTTGTCGCGCCCACGATGCCGGGAGTGGGATCAACTTCTTCAACATTCAAAACATTGTAAATTTCAAGAGCGCGGCGGGTCGCTTCTACGATTGGAAGTGGAGCAGGTGCGCAACGCGCGCCTGGAGGTCCACCGATACACGCATCCGCATTCGGTGCCGAAAGTGCAAGCATTGTTAGCGCGGCCAAAAAAATTGACCTAGTAAGATTCATCATAAAATTCTCCTCTCGCCTCAGCGAGTAAATTTAAAAAGATTATCGAACGACCGAGTCCGTTCATTGTGAACGGCGAGATATTCTCACGAGGATGGCCGTAAGCGAGAGGAAAATTTCAGACGCGTGAAACGCCTGGAAAGATTTACGATAATTTTTATGAGTGGCATCCGCGGCTGAATCGCCCACGGACTATTAAATCAGTTCTAGAGGTTGTTCCGTCGAACGCGCGGACTTTGTGCGCGAACCGCAAGAGCGAAAAATAATGGAAACAGAAAGACGACTGCAAGCGAAACTGGACCCATTCCACCAGAAGTCGGTCCGCCGCCACGCCCATTTCCGACTGCCGTTACCATACCGCAGCCGCCAAAGCCTGGCTTCACAAACTCTTTCGATGTGGACAAAGTACCTTCGCTGCCAGCGCCAGGCGGCGTTGCAGTAGGCGCGGGCGTTGCGGCCGTACCGATGTTTACGTCTACGCAATGGACGTAATATTCGCCGGGTTGCTCGTCCATTTCTTGAAGTACGCGAATTGTCGCCGTGTTGGTGTTGACGTTCGGAACTGTGAATGACACTGGCGTCGTAGCTCGATTGAGCGGGTCTTCAACACGAGCCAGCTCGTTTGCCGGCAACCAAAAGCCAGTGTCATTTGCAGGTGAAAACTGAACGTAGAAACGACCGGGATGATTGATTGTTTCTTGCACCGAGAAGGTAAATGTTTGCCCAGGTGTCAGCTGAAGAGGCGTTGCCATTCGAGTTCGAAAGTTGGCGCACGGCCCTGGATTATCTGCGACAGTTGGGTTCATCCGATTGTTCTGGATAAACTTAACAGCGTCGCTGGTGCCCATTCGTCCGACTGGAGTAATTCGAATATGAGCATCTGCAGTGGAAACAACGAACACAAACCCCAAGACGGCGGCCAAAGTTAGTGACTTCATTGAAGTGATCCTCCGCAAGCTTCTAGAGCTGCACTGACGGCTGAATCGAAATTCGATCTAAGTGCGTAGGCAGCAGCTTCGCCGGCAGCTGGTTTGCCGACCCAACAAGTGAATTCTTCCCGATTGTACTCTCCACCTAATCGCGCGGCCTCTGGCCCACAGGTCTCACATTCTTGCAGTGCGAACACAGTATTGTAGAAGACAGTGCTGACATCAAAGCAATGACTGCCAGATTGGGTACAAATCACTTCTGCGGATTGGCGATCCGCTTCGAGTGGTGAGTAAACTTTGCGGATACAATGAACGCTCTCGGGGCGACAAACATCTGAAACTTTCTGCGAAGAAATCTCTGTTGAAGTGGCCGCCGTGATGTCGCGCTGTACGTCTGAATCTTCCATTGCTCTTACTAGCTGATTATCTTCAGCCGTCGTATCTATAGCGCTTTCATGGCTGTTTTGAGCACAGTTTTGATAGGATCCCACCAAGATCGCGGCCGAAATAGCCATCAACAGTCTGGTCCCTAAGGACCGTGCCCCATCTGAACGCATACGCCACCCCTGCTTGCTCTCTATATTGTGCATGAGCGCGCGAGAGACATCCATCACTGGCTGCATAATTCAACTTGTCTATTACGAATCGTCTCGTCTTGATACGCGCAAGACTCGACCAACGTCACCGGTGTTAAAAGTGACGACTGTTATAGGAGCTCTGCGTCGCCTAGCGGACGTGAAAAACCGATTCAGTCGGTATTCGAAATTGGGCCCCCCATGTGCCATTTTCCTGTGGCTCGCCAACCGCAATAACCATGACAATGCGATTTTGTCGGGAAACATCTAGCACTCGTCGAACTCTGACTTCATCAAATCCCTCCATCATGCAGGTTTGATGGCCTAGTGCCGTTAAAGCGAGGACGAGGTTTTGAGCGGCCAAGGCTGCAGACTTAATTGCAACTTCTTGCATGTCGCGCTTCGTGTTGGGGCCACGAGGAACCGGTCGGAAAAAACCGACCAGCGACATTGCCAACATTTTTGAAACTCCAAATAAGTTAAAAAATCCCCACCGATACATAAGGGGGATCAACTTTTCATAGTATTGCAAGACGGGCTTTGGCGCCCCCACACGCTTGACCCATTCGATTAGAAGCGGTCGGGACCTTCGCCAGTTTTTGGGATTCGCAGATACGACGATCAGTTCAGCCGCAGTGCGAGCTGCCGATTGACTGAGGCAAGCCTCAATGAGGAGCTTTTTCTTGTCGGCGGTTCTGACCCAAAAAAAGTCCCAAGTCTGTGTATTGGAAGAATTTGGGGCCAAGATCGCCGCCTCGATGGCAGCTCGAATATCGGCTTCTGGTACTGGCTTTTCTGTAAATCGGCGGATACTTCTTCTTGTCCGAACTGCTTCAAATAAGTCCATGCGAGACACCCTAGCACGATTTTCCACTTCGCGTTCACCTACAAAACGGTGCAAAATTAACTTCGAGGTACATATGATTTACGAAAAGTGGGACACCCGTTTTGATATTCAAAAGCTTCGCGAACACCTTGAAAAACACATTCTGCCTCTCGAATCTGTGCAGCAGTCCTCCTCATTTGGCGGCTGGTCCGTTTTGTCGTCAAACGGAAGCTACAAAGACGGCTGGTTGATGGGCCACAAAGTGATCGCCTCTGAAATGTCGAAAGAGGCGCTCAACGAAAATCTGAAGAATGAGGGTTTCTTGGAAATAGAAAACTACAAGCACCCGACCGAGATCTGCCACGGCTATTTGAAAGAAGTCGCCGACTTTCTTTTGTCGAGCGGTCTGAATCCCCGCCGCCTGCGAATGATCCGGCTTACCAAGGGATTGCGCTCTAGCTGGCACCGCGATGGCCCGGACAATCGATACTTTGTTCGACTGCACGTTCCTATCATCACCAATGAGGGGTGCATCTTTGAAACTGAAGAAGGCTCAGTGCACTTACCGGCAGATGGTGCGAGCTATTTTTTAAAAGTTAATCGCATGCACAGGGTCAGTAATAGCGGAGACGCGGACCGATTTCATCTCGTCATGGATGTTTGGGACACTGGTGGAGTTACTCAACACCATCGTTTCGATGGCGACATCAATGACCGTTAGTCAAAGCTGTCATCATTAAAATTTAAGAATTTTATGAAATAAAAATGGCTCAGATGGAGGGACTCGAACCCCCGACCCAGCGGTTAACAGCCGCTTGCTCTACCGACTGAGCTACATCTGAACACAAGAGATTCTTCGAAATATAGAGACCTGTGAGGCCTGTCCGTTTCGAAGGTCGGACTGCCAAAATAGGGTTTATTGACCGCTGCTGTCAACCGTCAAGCCTGCAAGAACCTTGAGTTCTTCCAGAGCTGAATCTAAGTCCGGCGAAAGAAATCGATCGGTCGGATCTGACACAGTGAATAGAACTTCGCCTGAACGATGAATTTCCCAGCGGGATTTATCAATAAATTCAACAATCACATAGGGCTTAGGTTCGTTCTGCGGGACCAGATCAGGTTCTTCCGAAGCGGAAACGGGTTTCGCTACGAACTGACAGTGCCGCGAAAGCCACTTTTCTATATCAAGATAGCCAACAGACCGAGATTTGCCACTTTCTTCAGCGGTCCAATCGAGCTTCATCCCATTTTTAACTTCCACAACAGCTTTATCATCTGGAAAGCGGATCGCGTGAATTCGGGTCAGGCACAAACTCCGACGGATCTCGCCCTCGGCTAGCGGCGACCCACCGGGCTGCAAGCCGGGTTGTCCGGGGGCACCCGGCTCGATACCTAAAGCTTGAAACGCCGTCTGAACTTTCTCTGGGTTTACATTCTTCATGGCGAAGAATGTTCCGATCAAGGCCGCGAGCAGAAAAAGGATCTTGAAGTAGAGTCCGTATTTTCCAAACATGTGTCCGAGTTAATCAGATTTTGAGCTTGCGGCAAGCGGAACCGCCCATCACGCCACATATAGCGCACTCATTAAGGATCGACGGGGCGACTGCCACGCGATTCAACTACGCCGCCGCTTCACGAATTGTCCAAAGGTCTTCCGTTTTTGCTATCGAAAGTATGCCGCGCCCGGCACGTTTCGACGTGTACATCAACCGGTCAGCCTCACGAATTAACTTCTGTCCCGACTGAAGCTCTTTCGGCGTGCGCGTCCCAACATACAAACAGCCGAGACTCGCCGACACATCGATCTTGTTGCCATTGAGCTGTGTGATTCCCTGAATGGCCGCCAAAATCGCCCTTGAACGAACTTTGAGTTCTTCTTCGTCTTTTAATTTTTTTAGAATCACAACGAACTCATCTCCTCCGACTCTTGCAATAATGTCCTCGGGTTTTGAAGTACGACGAAGCTGAAGTGCCACTTGTTTTAAAAGCACATCCCCAAACTCGTGTCCAAGCTTATCGTTCACGGGTTTAAACCCGTCCAGGTCGAAATACACGATTCCCATCGCCTTGTTGTCAGCGCGATTGGCCTCAATCAATAGCGGCAATTGGTCCTCAACTATGCGGCGATTTGCAAGACCCGTAAGCGGGTCGCGGGTCGCAAGCATTTTCAAAACTTCCTTCACCGCTTTAAGGTCCCGCAACAGATATCCGGTGTAACTTGCAACGAGAACAAAGATCAGTGCGATGTCGAAACCAGATGGAACGATCGTGCTCCAGTAAGGACTGACTTTGAATAGGATCAACATTCCAAAAGAAGTAAAAAGAGAGGCAACGAAAAGGTAGGACTCACCAAACCGAAACCCGTGACCGATTGAAATCCACGGATAGATGAAAAGCAGAGAGGCAAATTTCTCGCGACTGAAAAACAAAAACGCGGTGGTCACAAATACATCGTGCACAAGTCCTACGACAATTCGTTCATGAGCAAATCGCGGCAAAAAATACGAGTGGGTCGACAGCCCCGCCGTAATCAGAAATGAGGCAACAAAAAGAAATTGGCAAACGATGTCCGCCGTCACGAGCCGATCAAATTTGATAATGAAGATATTGGCCACTGATACGAACGCCAACATGATCGAAACCACAATCAAGCGCGTGGCGCCTTGATCTTTTTCTGCTTCAATAAGCTGCTGCTCTGAGCTTCCAAAAAGATGCTGCCGCCCCATCATATTTAAATCCCCTTTATTTGAGGCAATCTCATTCAAGCGATCCCGATATGATTGTTTCGGCGGCCACTAACTGGACCAAAAGGAAGGAGTTGAAACGGGTCGTTAAGATACCGCAAGCGGCCTCAGATGAAATTAAATGCGATTTGGCGTTTCGAAGGTCCTGATTTCGTCTAAAACTTCGACGGGTTGGAATGCCAACGAGCACTCCTCCGCGAATCAACGCAGGGGAAATAACGCGTGTGCGCTACCAAAATGTAGGCGGTACCTTTGGTCCTGGGGAGAAATGGTGCACCGGGAAGGATTTGAACCTCCGACCACTTGATTCGTAGTCAAGTACTCTATCCAACTGAGCTACCGGTGCCCTTGGAAAAAACTGAGGCCTAGGGATAAAGCCAAATTCGCTCTAAATCAACTGCACAGGGCAAGTTTTCGCGATAAAAAATCAGTCAAGGAGCAAACCATGGCTATTTCACCCCCACCCGCTCACCAAAATTCTCACAAAATGACATGGCTCACGGCACTTCGAGAGGCACAAGCGACTCTCGACACCTTCGTGAATAATCCAAGTCAGTTAGAAAAGTGCGAGAAATTTTCGCAAATTCTAATCGAGTCGTTTCGCGGCGGCGGTCGTCTTTTCACATGCGGAAACGGCGGAAGTCACTGCGATGCGATGCACTTCGCTGAAGAATTCACCGGTCGATATCGTAAAGATCGCAGACCATTGGGCGCACTGGCGCTAGGCGACGCTTCTCACGTTACTTGCGTTTCGAATGATTATGGCTTTGAGCACATCTTTTCGCGTCAGCTAGAAGGCTTGGCGCGCAAAGGCGACGTCCTTGTCGGGTTATCGACCTCTGGAAACTCTGCCAATGTCATTCGTGCTTTCGAAACAGCCAAGTCCCTAGGTATAGGGACCGTCGGACTTTTGGGGCGTGATGGCGGAAAGCTCGCCGCCATATCCGATCTTGCGATCGTGGTCCCGGCGCAAACCTCCGATCGCATTCAAGAAATGCACATTAAACTTATTCACACGGTGATCGAATCGGTCGAGCGAGTGCTATTTCCCGAAAATTACTAGGTTTGCCCAGGCAGCGGGTCCCCGTTGCTGCGGTTCTTGATTTGATCGATCGCCCGTGGCAGTGTTCTTTCAGAAGGCGTCTCCAAAACCGCAACGGAGTGGTGGGTGAGTGGCTTAAACCAATAGTTTGCTAAACTGTCGTACGCTGTAAAGGCGTACCGCGGGTTCAAATCCCGCCCACTCCGCCACTTTGACGCATCGAAAACAGAGTCCCCGCGACGTCCGCTGCGAACTAATCAACGGTGGTGAGAAATCTGAGCCTTAGGCCTGCCTGGCGGTGCCGTACAAGAGCCGACATCTGACTGAACTCTGGTCACATAAATTCTGAAATTTGGATCTCGGGAACAAGCACGATAGCTCGCGCGGAGTCCGTCTCGCTCTGCAACGTTTTGGGTACCTCTGGCATACCTTGCACTATCCAAAGCGATCTGCAGAGGATTCAATGAAAATGCACTCAGGTACTTTTACCGACCAAACTTTGCCTGTTGATGGAGGCACATTGATTCGCTCATTGGTCGTAATCAGTTTGTTTCTCTTGAGTTCTGAGACATGGTCCCAGACCTTACCTGTCTCGATTGCGAAAAACATATCGTGCAACATTGCTCCGTCCATCGCAAAAAATTGGGTGAAGGATGAGATCAAGATCTATTTTAACAACGACATCGCTCTGCTGAACGAGGCAGAGAGGTACTTTGATAGAAGCTCAAAGGCGGAGATAGATCGCCGATGTGTCGAATTCGTTAATGACACTATCGGCAGGGCACTCACCCGTATCCAAACTATAAATCCAGCTTTGGTCGCCGAAACAATCAAGAGACATTTTTCCAAATTGCAAATCAGCTTCGTCCATTTTTGCCACTCCAATGGCAGGCCGCTTGTCGCTGCCGCATGTTTCAAAAACCACTATTTTTTTTCGCCACATGAAATACAAATTTCGAGTTTCTCCTCAGGCCTTGCTCTTGAAATGTTTTTTCCGAACGAAAAGTATCGAATTCAAAACAAGACCCACACGAATGCGCTCATCCACGAGTTTCTGCATTATTTCGGTTGGGATAATTTGTCCAAAGATCAACACGATAATCCCTTCGCATTTGAGACTGTTGATGCGATCTACTCATGTACAAATGTAGCGCTGCCTAACCAGCCTCGTCTGTTTGGCAAGATTGACGACCGAGAAGTTATCCTTGAAAAGCAAGAAGACGTCTGTCGTCGCGCAGTTATCTCCCCACCGAACTGGTCATCTCCAATTGAGGAACGGGATTCCACAAGGCCGGACATTTTATATTGAGATGAAGACGGCACCCTTACCCGACGAAACGTACCCGGCAGAGTCGCGCTCTGCGGAAACTGGGGTTAAGGTAGTCACCGGAAGTCACTCATCGCCTTACGCAGCACGGTTTGGTAATTTGCAAGAAGCACTTGCATGATCGGCGCAATCGCTGAACAGCGATGCTGTTAACAAGCGAGAGTCATGGGGTGTAGGACTTTAGAAAGGAAACCGCATCGGCGATCGAGTCAACCGTCGTGGACTTCCCATAAAACTCCCCACTTATCCTAACGCCCTGACCTTTAGATAATATTCCATAAACATATATACGATCTTCTTTCGTGTTAAATCCCACTAATGCTGAACCAGACTGGCCCGTGTTCGATGCTGTTGGACAAGAAATTTGTGAGCCGTCTTGTGCTGCACCATCGCACTTAAGAATAAGCGGAACCGGGAAGCCTAAACTGCTCATCGCTGCTCCAACAAGAAATTTACGTGAATCGGGGCCGTCGCTGAGTCTTTCCTTTAGTTCAATGCATTTAAAATCCTCTTCGTTCAGATAGGGATGGTTCTTCTCAGTTTTTAGTAACGCCACATCTGACACTGAGCTCTTGAAAATTAAAGTGGCAGATTGAGCTTCTCCGTCCAATGAAAGACCCATAGGAAAAACCAATTTTCTGTTGGCTGATCCTACACAATGAGCGGCTGTGAGGATAACATTAGGTCTTATATAATAACCCGAGCACAACAAATTAGCGGCGTATTTAATGATGTCTTCATAGCGTTGAAGGCACTTAGCATGAACTGGCGTGGACACTGTCAAACAAGTTGAGAGTAGAACAAAAAGAGTAACTATCTTTTTCACCAAAGACTCCCGAAGCCGTTTAGAGCAGCAAATGAGGCATTCGGTGCTAATGCTGCAAATGTTGAGCTAGGCGAACCCATTTGCCAGAACAGCTTTTAAGTTTAAACAGTCCATCGCATCAAAGAACTACGAACGAGATTTTTTTAATTTTTCTTGCTGCAACTTATGACCGATAAAGATCGAGTGCCGTTGATGAACTCTAGAGAGCCATTCTCCGCCAATCGAACTCGCTGTTCCATCCTAGCACCGTCTTGTTGATCGAAGCCTAAATAGTCCATGCCTAGTATTTCGCAAGCCGACTTTGCTGTTATCGCTCCGGTGTGAAGTTCATATGTTAAGCCGTTCAAAACGATGGTCGGCGACAATATGCTGACCGCATTGCCTTTTGTTTTATAGCCACTTCCGCCAATTATCGACTGAATGATAGTCACGTCAGCGTGCGCAGGGATCGTTAAAGTCATCGACAGCAGGCCGATAAGTGTCATTATTTTCTTCATAGATATCTCCCTGTTTGATTTGAAATTCAAATTTCAATGGCCGTCGCAATAGCAAGCAAGAGCGGAACCAAAATTTCGCTACGGACAGCGCAAACTCCAGAGCCGCTCAGCAAACCAATGGTTCCGAGGCGCCCTTCGCTTAGTTCGGTTATGTCTTCATGACCGTTTGCTAAAGATTACGTCCGCCGGCGAAACGCCTCGATCTTTTCGCGACCAAATACCCGTTCAGCGACCAATAGATTGTGCGTGCGGCAAAGGACTCTGAGGTTATCGGGATGATTCGTTCCGCCGAGGCCTCGAGGCCGAATGTGATCGATCTCTAGAAAATGGCGGCTCGCACATCGATGACCCATCTTTGTTTCACGATATTCGCACTGACCACCGGATTTTCTCAGCATGACGTTTCGGGTCGACGGCTTTAGTGAGTTTGCGGGTTGGACATCTGGCACGTCTACTTCCACAGCGGTGTCGCATGGCGCCGCACGGGGCTTGACGGTTCTTTTGAGTGGATCTTTTTTCTCAAGAAAAACATCCATCGCGGCATCTAATAATTCAGCGCTTGATGAGCCGAGGTGCGTGTGTGAAAGCAGCTCTTGAATTCGTTTTAGCTTTTCGAATTGCACTCGTGTGAAAGTCACCTGCACGCTGATTTGATCCTCGCTGATCGCACGAACTTTCTCACTGGGCACGGCGGCCACCTCGGGAAAGTGCTGAGCCAATCGATGTTCGGCTTCGCGGCCTGAACAGGATTCTACTTTTGTCAAAATTTCGGATTTTTCTTGAATGGACATTCTTTCGCCAGTGCGTTTCTCGTCAGCGCGAATCAACGTTTGCACTTTTGAAAGCACGGTAAGACCGAGTGCTCCAGATTCTAGTTTGCCGGCTGCTTCCGGGACAGCCTGCAAAATCCTCGCGGCTTGCATCCTGCGATAGGCGGCCGACTCGCTATAGCCTAGGTCTTTGACCAAATCGAAGTGATTCTGTAGCACGGGTCGCGGAACGGAAAAAAGTGAGAAAAGATTTAATTCTTGAATTCTAGTAAACGCTAGTCGATTCAAAATTCGAAACTGAATTTACTTTTTGATTTCCGACGATACTTTCGGTCCGAACCTGGAATCTATTCTTGCTCATTCGGTATAGCTTTACGGTTTCGAAAGGAAAGACGTCCGACAGGTTGTATTTAGAGCTTGGATTGCCCCAAGCCGAATAATCCACATTTTGGCCGAAGCCGGGATATCGAGTCGGAATACCATCCACTGAGGCACTGCCGATTCGATCCTGGCTTGAATCGTATCGAAAACCAATTCCTCGTGGCTTAAAATTTACCGACCCATCATTGAAAACTTCTATGTCTGAAAGTCCGTTGATGGAAACATCTACGCGATATTGGCCCATAGGAAAGCCGCCGCCACAATCATAAGTACGTTCGAGTACAAATCCTCCAAGAGTATTTGCAGACATCTCGTCAACATAGTGGAGATAAGTTTCATCGTTGCGCCAAAGAAGCCAAGTTTTGCTAAAGCGATAAATTCCGCTGGGAATCTCTTGAACCGAGATTTCTTGCCGTTTCATGCTTTCGTTCATTTCTACAGCTTCAATCTTTCGATCTAGGTTGCAGGGCGACAGAGCCGCGATGCTTGGTTTCAATCGCGCATCTTGTTCGAGTGAAGAATCGTTCTGCTCACGTCCACAGCCTAAAAGAGAAAAACTAGCCAACACGAGCAATGAACTAAAAATGCTTAAAATATTGCTCATGATACTCCCCAGATTGAATGTCGTTGAATTTACCCAACACCCTATCTCATTTCAACCCTCAAGGGATTAAATGTAACTTTTGGGGTCGACAGGAAATCCGCTAAACTACATCTTGCTGGAGCTTCTGGAAGGTCACCGAATTGACGGGTACAGGTCGTGAAGGCTGTCTTAAATCTAATGGCTGACGGTCGTCGGCGAATACGGCCACCTATTGCGTTCTGGAGCGAGCGCTGCCCTACACGCACCTCTCTTGCTGATGCCTTCTCGCGTTGCTTGGCATCAGGGTTGTAGACTGTGGTCTGTAATATGCTTGAATTAAAGCCATCTAGAACGATGGTTACCGTCCTAGCGGGTTTCGGAGGACTAACTGAGATCTCAAGCTAAGGTCTTTGCTGTACCGCTCCTTTGAATTCGTTAACGGACTTTTCGCTGCTCTCAATCAAATCGCTGATCACGCGCGCAGCTTCGTCGATAGACTTGTCGTCCATATTTTCGATCTGCTTCAAAACAAAGTATTTAGCGAGATCAATATCGGGCGACGAACTGTCGCTCACAAAGTACTCGCTGAGTGATCGAAACGAGTAAGCCGAAACTTCAAGTGTGACTCGGTTTTCTTCGAATTTGACCGCGCCAGACACGCTCGATGCGATCACACCGAAGGAGCCTTTGAGGTAAAGGTACTCGCCTCGACAAGTGTAATTCGATTTTGTGCAGATGCTGAGATCGTATCCAGAAAGGACTGTGAACCAACCGTACTTCTCATAAAGTTCTCGACCAGCGAGAATTCGCACTTTGGTCATGATCGGCGCAACTCGTTCTAAAAAGTCAGAATAGTTTAACGATTTATAGAGATGATGGCCGTATACACAAATGCCTGCGTCGAGAAGCGGAACACCGGTGTCGCCTAGATCAGGTGCCGAGTTCGATTGCGGCGCGGGCTTGGCGGCAGGTTGAGCAACGCGCATGCTATCCCGGCGTTCGTAGATTCGGAACTTCCTGAACGCTTCACAGTTTCGTTCGGCTTCGATAGACTTTTCGCGCAGGAACTGGTCGGCAGTAGCGTACTTATTATCCTGAACGGCGATGGCGTCCTCCGCCATTCGAGTCGCAAAAGATTTTAAGATATCATAGCCGCTGACCTCGATCGTTCCACTAAAAGAAATTCGGTCGCGAAGTTTGATAAATTTGCGATCCGTGGCGACTTCCATAGAAAGCCCCATGCTCTTAAAAAGAGGCGACTTCGCCACAATCGAAAGAACAAGCGCATCCGAAATTAGGCCCCGAGAATCTTTGTATGTCGCCTGCACGGAGGTCAGGAGTTCGGGATTCGCCGACTGTACTTTTTGTGCGATTCGATTGATTTTCGCATTCACAACGGCTCGATTTACAGGCTTTGTGATGGACTCCGCACGAACTTTCGCAACCTGATCAGCAGGTACGAGAAAGCTGAGAACGCTTTGCTCTTTGCCGAGATCTTTTGGGCTGGTCGCTGGCTCCGCAGCGAAGCTCACGCTTACGTTCAGAAAAGTGAACGCTAAGGTGAAAGCTACGGTGAAAGCTAGGACACTCGCGGCGCGCAGATTCGACATCACATACCTCTTTGAAAATCTAAGTAAGGGTCGGTGAGCAATACCTATTCCAGGACATGAGCCCGACCATACGTGACGCTAGAACGGAATCATTGGATTTGAAGGTACGGCTGTGACGGTCGAGGTACCCATCACGGCACTCCTTTGTGTCAAATCTTCCCATTGATCATTGCAAGCTGTATCGATTGTGAGTCACAGGCTCTCGATATTTGCCTAAATATTTGCCACCTGGACCCGTTTGAATTCTCTCGGCGAATCAAGAGCTTAACCCTCAAGATCGGGCTCTAAAATGCCGATTAAGAATCAGTGAAGACTCTGGTCGTTTTGATACAACTTTCGGTTGCGAGCATCGCCGTGGGCGACGTGCGTAGTTTTGCCGACGATCAAAACGCCAACGCCCAGACCAATGAGCAAAGTTCCAATGTTCAATCTCGCGAGGAAGAGTGCTCGGTCGTCACCAAACCTGTTCGCTATGCCGTCTTGTATGGGGAACATCTCGCCATCGTCGTTCATCGATTCGGCTTCCGCCCGCTCTACGGAAAGCGCTCGCAAGTTAAAAAAATAAGTGAGCTTAATAATCTGAAAGATCCGAACGTGATCATTGCGGGCCAAGAAATATTATTGCCATTCAAGTGCGAAGAGGACGCCATCAAGCACGTCTTGATCGATCGCGAAGAAAGCCGAATTATCGCGTCTGTCAGTGAAGCGCTTTCGCCCGCGCAAACAGCGTCGGAGGCAGTGCGATCAACATCGGTGTCGATGCCAACGCCACCGGCGTCCTCGACAGCGGCTCGTGATGTAGCGGAAGCAGCGACAAATGTCCTGCCAGAGACGACGAATCTGCCGCAGCCTTCGGTGCAGCACCCCGCAGAGCCGAAACCCGTCGCCGCGCCAAATCCGACGCCGTCAGATCTAGCATCAGAGGCGACAACTTTTGTTCCGCACAGCACGCTCTCGATCGGCGGGCTCTATGGCTTTTACCGTTTAGATTCCAAAGAAATCGTCGGAACCGCGTCAGCTTTGCTTTTATCAAGACCTTCTCTGGGTGTTGCCTTCGGTTGGGACCTCCATTGGCAGCCGGAATTCACGACAGGTTTCCGAATGAATTCTAGATCAATTGAATTTCAGCGGGCGACAAGTGGCGTTCTGAACAATGGTCAACAAACAACCAGCGGAGTTGGTCTCGATTTCAAATACCGATGGACCCAAAAGTTTAAATCCTCGCTCGGCTTCAATTATGACGAACGACTTTTTGTGCGCTCTGTTCAATCCGGCACCGCGGTTCTTGAGGTTTTTCACCAGCCAAGTTTTGAACTCATCGTAGAACATGAAATGATTCGCGCAGGTGCACTCGGCCTTGATTTCATGGCTGGCTATCGACAGTTGCTACAAACCTCGATCGAATCCGCTTCGCTCAATGATAGTAGCGAATATCTTTTGGGCGCCATCTTTAGGCAGCAGCTTGAAAAACGACAAATCGAATTGAAAATCAATTACGTAAATGGCCAACAGAAATCTAGTTTGTCGAACCAGAACAACACCGGCCTTGAGACTTACCTTGGAATAAAAATGGATATCGGAAAATGATCCATTCATTTTTATTTCGCTCTACCTTAATTGTCTTGGTTCTCTGCGTAGCCGGGTGTTCGAATCCGCTCGGCAGCAGCGGATCGAAAATTGACCAGGATTACAATCCTGGCGCACCGGGCGCAGCGACGGCTACCGGCATCACTGCCACATTTAATGAAGATACCGTATCGAACTCCATCTCCCTGGCCTATTCGAGCGACCCCGGCACCACTGCGCAAACTTGCGAAATCACAGATCTTACGAATGTCTCTGTGACCGAAGCTTGCGCATGTGTCGGAGGAAGTTGTTCGGTAAAAGTACACGCCGCGGCCAACTTCTTCGGAAGTGGAAGTTTCAGCTACACTGTGACCGATCAAGAAGGAAGAATCTCGAACTCAGCACCTGCGGACCTGACAATCAGTCCGGTCAACGACGCGCCGGTTTTAACAGCGATCGCCAATCAATCCGTCCTCGCTGGTCAAACTTTGATTGTTAACTTAGACGTTTCGGATATCGATTCAGTCATTGTTTGCGGACTCGCGTTCGAAACGCCATCCACCAGTATTCCGGGAACTGTTTCGCCTGGCAGTATCGCGTTTGGCGGCACCGCTCCGAACTGCACAGCCACCATCACACCGATTGTAAATCAACGCGGAAACGTGACCTTGGGTTTTTCTCTCACGGACGGAACCCTTACAAGTAGCAGCTTTTCTGTCAGTGTCACCAGCCCTCCTGCGATTCCCACAAATCTTGCTGCGACCACGGGCGATGCTCAAGTCGGATTGGCGTGGACCGCGTCGGCAAGCGGTTTTGCACCAATCACTTACACGATTTACCGATCAACAAGCTCAGGTTCGGGATATTCTGCACTTCCCGCTTGTTCTGGCTTAGCGACGACGAGCTGCACGGATTCGACCGCCGCCAACGGCACGACTTACTACTATGTTGTGCGAGCAACTAACGTCGATGGCAGTAGCGGCGACTCCAATGAAGTTTCCGCGAGACCCATTCAGCCCCCTAGCGCACCGACTCTGTCTCGCTCGATCACGGTCGCGTCACGAATTGATTTAAGCTGGGTTCCGGGAACTGGAACTGCGCCATTCACGTACACAGTTCAAAGATCTACAACCAGCGGAAGTGGTTTTGCTAATGTCACCGGTTGTGTCGCGATTGCAACGACGACCTGTACCGACGCCGGCGTCACCGCCGGAACGACATATTATTACACCGTCACACAATCTAACACGGGTGGTGCGGCAACATCGAGTGAGGTAGGTGCGACTCCCATCGCAGCATTCGCGATCACGCTCACCCCTGGAAATCGACAAATTCAAGCAAGTTTTGCAAGCGCGGGCGCAACTACTTACCGCCTACAATACGGCACATCGCCTGGCTCTTATTCGACGACGATTGATCCTGCGACTACGCCGCTCGCGGTATCTTCGTTGATCAACGGCACCACGTATTACTTCATGGCGACCGCGACCAACGCTGCAGGAAGTGTGATGGCGAACGCCGAAGTAAGCTCGGCGCCTAACGGCCCGGGCGCATTTACGATTTCAAGCGCCACCGAAGGTAACGCTCAAGTCGCGCTCGCGTGGACAGCATCGGCAGGTGCGGCGACCTACACCGTGAAATACGGAACCAGCTCGGGAAGCTACACCAGCACGTTCGCGACGGGTCTCACTGGAACCACATCGACCGTGACGGGACTTACAAATGGAACGACCTACTACTTCATGGTGACCGCGGTAAACGCAAACGGCGAGCAAGATGCGATTTCTGAATTTGTAAGGACGCCGGCGCTTCCGACTTTGAGCGTGATCACAAGCTCAGCGTACGATGCAGCAAATGTTCGAGTGGTCACGCCGACGATCGCCTCGAATTGGTCGACGAATGTTGGGTTTACCCTTGGCGGACTCGCTTCGTTCACGTGTAACGGGACCGTGACCGCAACGTCGTCAAACGTGGCCGTTGTTGCCAATGGATCTCTCACACTCAGCGGCACTTATCCGAACTGCAGTTTGAACCTCGCAGTTGCTGGCGCAACGACGGGATCAACAACGATCACCCTCACTGCGACACACGGCTCTGCCACTGCAACGAGAGCTTTCGAATTTTACCTCGTTCGCCAAGCAGCCGCGGTCTACTCGACAAGGCTTGCGGTCCTGGGCTACACGGGCAGTGCGATAAGAGTGAGACATGGAACCAACAACGCTCAAGCAAACGTCGCCTTTGATACATCCGGAGCAGTTTCTGCCAGTTCCGTTGTTACCATCACGGCCGCGGGAACAAGCGGATATTCCATAGGTCAAACGATGGCATTTTCAACTTTCTATTCTGCAGCCACTGTTTTCGTTGTCGATTGGTATGATCAAACTGGAAACCTTCGAACAGCAACACAGTCGACGGCGGGCAACCAGCCAAGAATCGTAAGCGCAGGTACGATCGACACAACAAGTTCTGGTCGCACCGGAATCCGGTGGTTTGACGCTTCCACAACCCGTCGCCTGGTGGCAACGGCACCAATGGCTTCCGCAAATGAGATGACAGTGAACATGGTTTACCGAGAAATCACCCGACAAAACTCGGCCTCGTGGGATATGGCTTCGGATGCCAACGGCGGACGAATTTCTGCGCATATGGCCTGGGGAGATGGCATTCTTTATTATGATGTCGGCGGCTGCTGCGCTGCCCCTCAGAGGTACACAGTTGCAATGGGTGCTGCGGGCGCGACGAATGTGTTCACGTTTACCAATTCCACATCCGGCAATACAAAGTTCGTCTACCGCAATGGAACCGCAATCATCACAGGTGCCTCAAGCACGGCGACGGTTTTCCGCCTTACAATCGGCGGCGGCGACAGCATGACTTCAATGAATGCTTTAAACGCCGAGTTCACCGTTTTTCCCGCGGCACTCGGCACTACCGACCGGCAGCGGTTGGAACAAGTCCAAAAATCTATTTTTGGAACTCCTTAACCATGAACATGAAGAGGTGGATGGCCATAGCCTTCGCGTTGGCAGGCACACTTTCCGGCGTCTTCATTTTCGAAATTAGAGTTTCTTCGGCCGCTGCCTTGGCGCACGAGGCAGACGGATGCTCAAAAGCTTTTGCCACGATCGCACCTCGCGACGAAATCGAGAACACCCTGGGGTGGTCGAACGACCCAGAGCAAATTGATAAAGCGATCAGACCTCTCTGGGCCTCTGAGCACTTTTCAGATCCAAAGACCCATGATCCGAAAAATTTTATTTATATCATTAGAAGCGGCAATATTTCGGGCAGGTATTTCAACGGTGTTCCCGTCGATCCACTGAAGCAAACCCTACGAGACGTCCAAGCACCAAATCTTATTTCCGCATCTGTTGTCGGCACTCGTCCAAACGGAAGACGGTTTGTCGGCAGGTATGGAGCGGCCCAAAGCGGGACCGTTCTAATTCTAAAAATTCCGCCGCGATCTATACACATCGCCGCACCAGCAGACACCGGGCGCTTGACGAATAGCGGTTCGGCCGCTCCGGCGCAAAAAACGCTTTTGCATTACGAAAGATACTACGGAATGCACTCACCCGAAGCGATGCTTGACGCCTCCGTCAAAAGAGCAGAGGAGCTCAAAGTCGGCGACCGACACTACAACGAAATAATATTTGTTGGATCGAAGGATGTCGAAATTGTCGGCCTCGGTGTGTTCGGCAATGTTGAACAAAGCCACCTCGACCAAGGAGCCTTACTTGGTGTTCCCGTGGTCCAAATTCACGCGCCGTAGAAGCTTTAAGAAGCTTTCGCTTAAGCCCCGTCTCATGGATTTATTGGTAAATCTCTTCAAATGAGCTTATTCTAAAGCGGCATGGAAAGAAGAAGCTTTCTCATTGGATCGTTAGGATTGGCTTTTGCCCGCGCAAGTTCTGCAATTGCGGGACCTCCTATTTCAAACGGTTGCATTGTTTCGCCCTATTCTCATTCGGAAGGAAAGAAGCTTGTTCATGGTGTCATGATCCTCGATCTAGACCGACGGAAAATGACAACCATCCCTACGCCGTTTGCTATCCACATCGTATCTGCTGGAGTTGAAAAAAGTGGTTTATGTTATGGCGTTGCTTCTTATTCGAACCATGTTGCCAAGATTGATTTAAGAAGCGCTAAGGTCTTACTCGTCAAAGAGCTAAGCCCGAAGTTTGAATATTCAGGACATTCGACTGTGTCGAAGAGTGGCCACATCTACGCTACTGTTTCGGAAAAATCAGCTGCGAAAGATAGCGATCCTTTGCGAACCGGCTTGGTGCGACTTGACCCCGTTACAATGAATCTCGACGAGGAATATCTTTTCCCAAAACTGGACGGCCTTGGAACTTTACACGACGTTCAAACCTTTTCGTCAGACGGCAATATTTTGGTTTCAGCAGGTGGAAGCCTGCTCATCCATATCAATTTGAAAACTAAAACCATTGTACGATCAGACAAAATCGAATTCGATATTGCGCGCGCCTCTTTGAATCACTTTGCCTTCAGCTCTGAGGGTAATTTCGGATTACAGTCGCGAGTTTCGGATTCGGGTGCCGGCAATGGGGGCATAAGCAAGCTGGGTGCGCCTGTGCTTTTTGATAGCGGAAATAGAAAATTTAGAATTCTTAGGCAAACTGGCGAACTCAGTAAACGGCTCAACAGAGATCTTTTTGGCCTCTGCCTGAATCGAGAGGGTTCCGTTTTAGGTATTGCCAATCTGTGGGATGATTTCCTTTCGTTTTGGAACATGCAGTCGGGCAAACTGTTAAAAAGCTTTGATCTTCGTCAACCCACGGGCATCACACTTTCCGCGGACGGCAAGTATTTCTTGGTAACGACAACATCGGGATTGATGTATTTTGATAGCCAGACACTCAAGCAGGTTTTCGGATTGACTGATTTCAAAAAGGAGTTCGGCGAGCTCTTCGGTCAGACGATAAGTAAGGGCCGCCTGTTTCACTCCACCGCCATCTTTCTCAGCTAATCAACTAGCGCCTCACTTCAACAAACTCCCAACAGTTTGGCGATTTGTCGGATCGCGCATTAAAAATAGTTTGCGGTCCAAGTAGTAGTGCAGAAATGAAAATGCGATTGATATCGCAGCTAGCAACGAAAGCCAAACTGGTGCCTGATCTTTTGGGAACATAGATCCAGCAGAAAAAATGACGCGAAACATGCCGAAGACAATAACCAGAAAAAGAATGATCAACGAAGGCATTTTCCAGCGGCCAAACTTCGAGGCGTTCGCCATTTTGCGAAATACGAAAAGATACTCTAATCCATGAATCGCCTGAGTTGCCATCAACCCGAAGGGCGAGATCAGCGCATAGGCCCAAATTGGGAAACGCAATGCAAAGAGCGACTTTTTCATGCGAATTGAACGTGGATAAAAGAACATGAGTCCGACGATGACGACTCCCAGAGTTAAGGAAATAGGAAACAAAAGAGCGCCGAGGCCGAATCCAAAAATCCGATAAGAGCCGGTTGCGGCAGAAAGCGAAGGAACTGTTTGAACCAAGACAGATGCAACAATCAGAAAAATAAGTGCGATAACCAATCGACGCTCGAACCATTCTGTTCGCTTAGTTTTTTCGGGCGCTTCTTGAGCCTTGCCGTTGTAAACCAACGATAGCCCAAGTGACTGCGCGATTGCGTGTTGAATCGGAAAGAAAACGCCAGCGACCGCAAATAGCCCTTGAGCCAATTTTGAACCAGAGAGCAGCGCTACTGAGATCGCAGCAGCGAGACCGATAAAAATGGCGGACGTCTTTAGAAAAAACCGAAACGCGCTGCCATTTCCCTGCGCAATTACCCAAGGTCTAAGTTCGGGAAAGGAGGCGATCATCATGACAGTAAACGCATTATGCGTGACGTTTAAAAAAATTATTTCCAGCAATATTCGTTCGGTAAGACTTGCCGATTGCGAGAAACTCGGACGAATAACGCCGTCGATCGAAAATCCAAATACCAGGAGCATCAACAATACAGCCGGCAGAGCGATATTGATGCGCTCATCTATCTTCAAAAAGACGGCCGGGCTTCGATCCACTAAATCGCTCCGTTATTCGCCAAGAATTCACTGAGATCGTCTTTTCTAGCCTGCTGAAGGTGTTTGTTGTCACCAGGGTACCAAGACCATCGCTTTTTCCCATTCGCATCAATCTCAATAATTTCGGGTCTGTTGGATATGGTATAAAGTGTCCCGCCATCTGCTAGGCGCTGAACACCGCCGGAACGTTTAGCAAAAAAACGCTTTCCCTCGGGGCCCCTGTAAGTCCAAACATCTTTCCACGTCGCGAGGTCTGTTTCGACCAACTGGCTTTTGCCATTCTTTAAAGGGCCATTGTCGTAAAAAAACAAACGGCCCGTCGGCAGCACTTGCAAATCATGCAGCAAGTGCCAATCGCGCCGCAGCCGTCTTTGCCAAACGATTTTCGTTAAACTGGAATCAAGCACGAAGGCCATCATCAACGATCCATCATTCACAATGTAGTTGCCCCTTTTAAAGGCCGGGTTCAACTCCTCTGCCGCGTGAGGGCCGATCTCATAGAAGGAATTTGCATGGGTGATTTCATATTTTAAATCTTTAAAGCGCTGAAAGCCGAATTGCATACGATGCCGACGCTTGACGGCCATATCCCAGTCCAATTTATTGACCTGCTTGGAGTTATCGTAAAACGAGAACTTTTTTTTAACCTCGCCGCTTTGATCAAGAACAAAAAGAACATCCGACCTAGCGAGTCCATGCTGTTTATCTGGCTCGACCGCTTCGCTTCCAAGAATCAGTATCTGCGATCCATCTACCGACGCATTAACCTGATGGTGCGCTTTCGTTGGCAAACTCCAAAGCTCCTTCATGTTCCGATCGTACTTCACCACTCGCTCGGACAGCGTCTGAATGACCGAACCATCTTTTTGAAAAAGGCAGTATTCACCAGCAAACATTCTGACGAGCTTCGGCGCGGCGATGTTCTGAATGTCATAGATCTCGCAGCCAAAATACAAATGCGGCGTCTGGGTGGTTTTTTCTGGTGCGGTTTTTTGTTCTGTTGCTTCTGCAAACTGGATCGCTAGCAGGCTGACCAGTATCAAAATTGGAAACGCTCTCAATTTTTGCTCCCTGCGAATTGGGCTATAGGCAGTAACTATTAATTTGTTCTTCACCAATGCTGCATTCCGCCGGGACTGCGGCGCCAGTGAGCGGACAAATTTTCTTCAATGTGAACTGAAGGGGCCGACTCGAGCACGCTGCGAAGACGAGCGCCATTCGGTGGGTTTGCATCTGAGGCTCACAGCCGCCAGCGGCACCCGCTTCGGTCGTCAAAATTTGATAGGACACAAAAGACGCTACACCGTTCGATTTTTCGGCCAACTGTTTTACGGCTGCCGCCTCGCAAGCTGGGCCCTGGTCAGCTCTTCCAAAATATGGGTCACGACGTTCTTGATAGAGGCTCTTCAAATAGTTTTTCCGCCCCTGCAGCCACGCAAGCTGTTCTTTCGCACTCATGACCTCGGTTTCTTTGACAGCGGTCACGTTTGAAGCTGAATGCGTCGGGCCTGATTTCTGCGGAGACGAAATACCGACGGGTGTCTGGCAGCCGATTGCAACAAGAGCCCATGCTGACAATAGTAGTTGCGCTCTAGGAATGTTCATTTTGTTTGGCTTTCACAAAAGCGAACACTCTGCACAGTTTCCGCCTTTTCCGTGGTGTTCATGACTCCCAGGTATTCCATTTGTCCTTCGGTACATAGGCCCTGTTTGCCCGTTGAGTAGACGATCGAATAAAGAACAGCGCCGTCTCGCCTCGATAGCAGCATCGCCGGGGCTCCAAACCGAATCGCTTCGCGCGTCAGTTCTGGCCGAACTTCATCGAGAGTGCCCGAAAAAGCATCTTGGGTCATCGGTCCCTGAAGCGATCGTACCTTTTCAGTTTTTGGCGGCAGCTGCAGTTGAAGAAAATCTGGCAGATCCTTGGTGTCCACCGTTTCAAAAGCGAGCCTCGGGCTTTGTGAGCCACCGACCGAGTGTGCGGCTGGCGAAAGCGGTGATTTTGGGACGAGACCCGTCATAAATTGGGAAAACACATAGCCTCGCTCCGGAACTATCTTGTGACATGCGGCACACGCTTTTGATGTCTGATTCAAATCTCCAGGAAAGGTGTTACCGCCAGAATCAAAAAGGGCATAACCCCAACCGTCGGTGTCAGCGAATTTTTTCCCGTCCCGCACCATGAATTGAACACGCCGCGCTCCTCTTGGCACAGCGGACGACGCAAAGGCCGGATCCTCACTCGTGGCGATCCCGACTTTCGCAAACACAGCGCCACGCGGATAGCTTTCGGCCATGGTTCCAATCTCAGTCGCCGGCTTTTCCGAAAGCTTTTTTAAATGCATCCACGCAGCTCGATTGGCGTAAGTAAACCTAAGTTCACCGGTGTCTTTACGAAAGCGCACCGTCACGAGCTGCCATTTTTTCTCGAAATCCACGTAGTCCGAAAGTTTTATTCCATTCATGGTTTTCGAGTCCTCGCCGACAACGCGAGCTGTCGACGGAGACGACGCTGTGAACGCCATTGCGCTGATGGCAATTGCACAAAACCGTTTTCGGAATTTGAATGCGATTCCCGATTTCATATTCATAAATGGTAGCAACAATTTTGAATGTTGAAATACGAGAAGGCCCCTGACGCTTCGCACAAGGGCGAAATGACTCGACTCAATTCGAGACGAAAGGTCCCAGACTTTTGTCAAATTGAAATAAATCAGTAGCGACGCGACTTTTTTGCTTCCCCAACTTGGTACGTTCGTTGAATTGTTCTCTCGAACAGAAGCTGACCAGAACGTTTGCAGAAAAACAGCCCTTGAGGGATTTAACAGGAGTTATCATGAACACCGGACGTACAATTTCGAAAGAATCGATTAAAAAACAAGTCGCTCTCGTTGGTGCGTTCGTCGCACTCAGCGCATTCGCTGGCGCCGCATTTGGTCAAACTACTCCGCCGCCAATTATTGCTGAACCAACGAAAATTCCTGCGGCTTACCAAACTTCCTATATTCCTGGTGGTTTTGACTCGAACGACAGCGTTGAAGTTGTTCTCGAAGGTCGCTTCTCAAGCTCATGCTGGCGCCCAGCAGAAGTTGAAGTTGCAATCGATCACGATAAGAAAGAAATCTATGTCGGACCAGCGGCCTACCTGTATCCAGCTCGCCTCTGTGCACAAATGGTTCTTCCCTTCGATCGCGTTGTGTCGTTCGGCATCCTAAAACCAGGCGCCTACAAGCTCATTCAAGCGACTGACGGCGCAGATCTCGGATCAATCCCAGTTGCACAAACTCAAGTTGAACGCCCAGATGACTATCTTTATGCGCCAGTTTCACAGGCTTTCTTTAAAGAGCGCAGCACTTACAGCGAAGTCACTTTGGCAGGTAGCTTCCCAAGCAGCTGTATGATGATGGACGAAGTGAAAGTGACGATCGAACCAAAAGTCATCGTGATTCAACCGATCGCTAAAATTGAAAAACGCCTTGGCTGCAAAGACGGAAGCTATCCGTTCCAACAAAAAACAAAAATCGAAGGCATCCCATCAGGACGCTACCTCCTTCATGTTCGCTCGATGAACGCGAAAGCCATCAACAGCTTGGTTGATGTAAAGTAAACGAGTCGAAAAGACCACCTAGACCAGGAAAGACAAGCCCATTAGCGGCTTGTCTTTTTTTTTGTTTATTTACCCCTCCGAAGTACTCTTTTGTGCACATCTTGGTTGGCGCCCCATAGAAAGTAAACCCATAGAAAGTACGTTTCATCATGAGACGAAGGCCTAAGAATAGGGCTGAAAATGCCGATTAGAAGGAGCGCTTTAACGACTGTTTTCGGGAGAATCGGCTGTGTTCAAAATATTGAAAATTTGCTCCGCTAGAAACTTCGTCGTCACCTTTGGCGCGGTCCTCTTGTTCCTGACTGGATGTACGAAAAAAAATGAAGTCGCACGTGTGATGTTGATTATGCCGAATGCAATCTCAGCAAAACCGACGGTCACTAAAACCAAAAATCCTGTTTCGCAGTCCGTTTCGGCATCGAGTGAAGACGAGCCCGAGTGGAACACGAGTCTCAACCCTTCGCTGGGATCCGACATCAACTGTTTTGCAGTTTTCGTGGGCGGGCCGAATCTCGCAGGGAACACTTGTTCAGTTTCAGACAACGGAGCGGCCCGCACGATTGCGTTCGGACCCAATATTGGATTTGTTCCCAGTGGCGCAGTGATCAAAGTTGATGTTCCAGCTGGCGCCGATCGCGTTTTCCATGTTGTCGGCCTTAAATCCGCTACCGCTGCGGCCTGTGCAAATTATCGCGGAACCACCATGGACACGTCCAATTTGTCCGAACCATTTTTGATCGCTTCCCAACGCGCCGACATTCCTGCCGGAGAAAGTTCGCTCAACATCACCGCCTCACTTGACGTGAATAAGAAAATCTCAACCTGCAGTTTTGTTCAAAGTGGCGGGACCGGCGGCGGCGGCACGACGATTTCGTTTGGCGATCGCCGCGATGGCAGGATGACTTTAACCGGTGGAAACATAGCTAACTTTGATCTCGGAACGGACCCCTACAATTTAACTTTTCCGGGCTACTCGTTTTCACCCAACTCAGGTGGGGTTGCTCCAACCAAATATTTTAGTTCCAGCGTTCGGGTCACAAATGTCCTGAGAATTGGCGAGAATGCTGGAAAAGCTTTAACGACACCTGCTGTAACTACAAACCGATTTGAAGTCGGCGACGAAGTGCTGTGGCATGTGTCTGGCGGCAACGCGAACCCGGGCCCACCCGATGATCCTACTAGAGGAGCCTGCGGTGGCGATCTTTACCTAGGAAAGTTTGGTTTCGCAAAAATCGCCGGCATTAGCATCGGCGGAACACTCATCATTCTTGATAAGTCGATTTCACAAACACCCGCTTTGGTAAAAAACGAAAACCTCACGGCCGCGGTCTCAAATCAATCTGGCTTTTGTAGAATTGCTTTAACTCGCGTGCCGAATTTTGAAGAGATCAACGTCGGCACTGGTAGCACACTGAATTTTTATGGCGTTTCGTATGACTCCGAAAATGGCACCGGTGGCACGCTGGTCATGCGCGCCAAACGAATTGTTGCCGATGGAAGTCTATTATTAAACGGTTCCGGCCAAGGATACCAAGGTGGCATAGGTGCACTATCTGCCGGTGGAACGGTTTGGGGCTACAACGGACCATTGGGTGGTTCTTCGTATGGCAGTGGCGGCGGGACTACTGCGACTCTTGGTGGAGGCGGCGGAGCTGGCGGCGGCGAAGGCGGCATGATGGGATCCGCCTTTGGTTCAATGGGCGGTCTGCCGCTGACTCACGGAATGGAATATTCCTACACTTCCATTTCGGCTGGAACCAATCATACTTGTGGCGTCAGCACGGACGGATCTCTTCGATGTTTCGGCGATGGATCTTTGGGACAGCTGGGTGCCGGATTTCAGCCTTTTTCAAGAAACGATCCGCAGCAGGTCAGTGGAAATTTGACCTTTAAATCGGCCTCGAGCGGTCAGAATCATACATGTGCTATTGGTTTTGACGATCGAGCCTATTGCTGGGGTCAAGGTGTCTTCGGAAAATTGGGTGATGGCACAGCGACAAGTCGGTACTTTCCAACGATGGTTCCAGATGCGACGACCTATTCCCAAATCAGTGCAAGTTCACGCGGCGATCACACTTGCGCCATCACGCGAGACACAAAGAAACTTCGCTGCTGGGGATTCAACGCGTCTTACCAGATAGGTGACGGATCGACTAATGACCGACCAAGCCCAGTCGATGTCGATTCCGCTACCAATTACAAAATGGTCTCAGCGGGCGGGAACCACACCTGCGCTATCACCGACGCCGGACAATTGAAATGCTGGGGTGAAAATGCAGAAAGTCAACTGGGCGATGGCACGACAAACACACTAACAACGCCGACAATTATCAACGCCGGTACATCTTATAAACGCGTTTCTGCCGGGCAATATCACACATGCGGAATTACCAGCACAGATCAATTGCGCTGCTGGGGCGCAGGATTCGAAGGACAGCTTGGCGTCGGCGACATCACTGGTCGAACAACACCGACGCCTGTCAACGGTGGCCTCACCTACGGCGACGTTTCTGTTGGAACGTATCATACCTGTGCCGTGACTCTGGCGAATCAAGTACGTTGCTTTGGTGACAACGCTGCTGGACAAATTGGTGATACATCTAACACGGACCGGCTCGAGCCGACGCCCATTACTGGGACGAATACATTCGCTAAAGTTTCAGTGGGTGGCTCACATAGCTGTGCAATTACAGTTTCCGGTCAGCCGATGTGTTGGGGATACGGCACCCTGGGTCAGCTTGGGAACGGTTATACATCGACGCTGAATTATCCATCTAAAGTGCGAAACCAATCTTTGTCATTGCCGTTTGCCGACAGCAAATCTTATCACGGTGGAGGCGGAGGCGCTGGCAGCACACCGGGTGGCCGCGGCGGCGGTATTGTTCTTTTGATTGCGAAAGAAATCCTTGGCTCCGGAAGTGTGCAAGTCTATGCACAGGGTGATAATGGCGTCAGCGGTGCCTATCCATCCGGAGGCGGAGGCGGAGGCGTCATCGGATTGATGTCGCGAAGCCTGACCGTTGATTCCATAAGTCTCGACACGAGCGGCGGTGATGGAGTTGGCGGAAGTTTTGAGTCGGCAGGTGGGGGCGGCGGAATTGTCGACGTTCAGCTTTGCAGTGCAAGTTCAAGCACAACTCCTTCGGCAAATGTCGAAGGTGGCTTTGGTGGATCGCCAGCCCTCAGGCATGGCGCAAATGGTTCCGCGAAGCGAACAAACTTCACCGCACTTTGCACAGCGGACTGAACGATAGAAGGCATAGGATTGGTCATTTGAAGATTTCCGCCAAATTTACTTGAGTAATCACTCCGTTGTCTCCTATGAAGTCTTATGACGACAAAGCGAACGAATAAGCCTGCGAAAAAAGCCAAATCCAAAAGCCGCGTGAATCTCGCTCACGAATCTGCGACAAAGCGCTCGCGAATGGTTCATGGCATACCCAGCACCACAGCGTGGGAATTTTCCAAACACTTGATTCCACCTATCACTTCGAACACGACGTTTCGGCTGGGCTCGCTTGATCGTGGCGCACAAGGTTTTATTCAGTTTGGCGCCAATGATGGCACCGACCGCGATCCGATTTTAATTTACGATCGCCTCGACGAGCCCAACACTTTACTTTTGGAAGAACAGCTGGCGCAGCTTGAGGGGTCGGAAGCGGCCGTCACTTTTGGCTCAGGCATGGGGGCAATCTCATCCGCGCTTCTTTCGGTGATGAAATCCGGGCAAAAGATCATTGCCCATCGCAATCTGTACGGGTGCACCTACTCTCTCCTTTCCGATTGGCTTCCGCGATTTGGAATTCAATCGACCTTTATCGACGTCAATTCGAAAGAACACCGCCAGCTATTGAACGACAAGAGTGTTCGCGTTCTCTATTTCGAATGTGTTTCCAATCCCAGTCTTGATCTTGCCGACCTTCCGACAATTATGGCGGAGGTAAAGAAGATCAATCGCAATCGTAGTGAGTCCGATCGGATTATCACAATCGTCGACAATACCTTCGCGACACCGTGGGCACTTCGCCCTATCGAGTGGGGTCTGGATATTGTCATTCACAGTTTGACGAAAAATATCGGCGGTTTCGGTACAGAGATGGGGGGCGCTGCGATGGGCGCGAAAAAGTTTGAGCGCGGCCTCAAGCTTGCGCGGAAGGACTTTGGAGCGATCTTGAATCCGAAATCCGCGTGGGGAATTACCGTTCAGGGAATTCCCACGTTGGCGATTCGATTTGAAAAGCAGCAAGAGAATGCTTTGGCAGTTGCAAAGTATCTCGAGCGCCATTCGAAAGTAGAATCCGTGCTCTATCCTGGATTGAAATCCTACAGCCGATTCGCACTCGCAAAGAAATTGCTGCGCACGCCGGAGGGGAAATTTGCCCCAGGCACCATGATATCCTTCACCCTCAACGGCGATCTCGATAAGTGTCGGCGATTTGTCGACCACATTGCGAAGAACGGATACTCGATCACCTTGGCTGTGAGCCTCGGGTTGACGAAAACCTTGATTGAGGTGCCCGGTTACATGACCCACGCGGCAATCCCCAAAGACAAACAGACGGAATCGGGAATCGACCCAAGATTGATCCGTTTGAGCCTTGGAATCGAGGATTCGAAAGACATCATCGCGGACCTCGACGCTGCGTTCCGAGCACTTTGATTGGACACAAAGACCCATGGCTTGATCTGATCAGGCCATGTATTCACTAAAAAAATCTTTTTCGATTTTCGGGGCCGACTTCAACGAATCACAAGCTGCATGGACGGCGCTTGGGATATCGAAAAAATCAATCGACACGGCCGATCTTGCGGTCATCGGTTCGAAGTTTGGATTTTTCAAAAAGCCCGATCGTCCAATTGCTGCATCGATTTTTGTCACTAAGGGCGGCGTATTAAAAACCTCCCTTACCTTGAATCTTGCGCGCACTGCTGCACTTCACGGTTTGAAAGTCTGCGTCGTCGGCCTCGATATGCAGGGCGACATTACTCAGGCGCTGGGCAATGAAGGCCCCGACGAAAACGAATCGCTTGAAGAAGCACTTCGCACTCTGAACTCGCTCCGCGGTCTTTCGGATTTTTTCGTTGGCCAATCGAAACTGGAAGATATCATCGTCGACACAGAAGTACCGGGACTTTCCTTTATTCCCGAAACACCGGAAC
The DNA here is from genome assembly GCA_017302795.1 of Deltaproteobacteria bacterium. Taxonomy (GTDB): domain Bacteria; phylum Bdellovibrionota; class Bdellovibrionia; order Bdellovibrionales; family JAMPXM01. The sequence continues at coordinate 262,626 of JAFLCB010000005.1, forward strand.
TGGTGGCGCTTGATCAAAGCTTGCTCACGCGCAATCGCAGGGAATATTGGCTTTTAGAAAATGTCGTCAATCCCTTGAAGCAGCGTTTTGATTTAATTTTGATGGATTGTTCGCCCAACTGGAACCGTCTTATCAACAACGCCTTAGTGGCGAGCGACGTCTTACTTTCACCAGTAGAATGTAAGATCAATAATTTTAGAAACCTTCGAACGTTCAGAGCACTGATCGCCGAATATCGACGAGATCTGCGTCTCGAGTTTGATCACGTCTTTATTCCTACCCGTGTTGTCGGTTCGCGACGCCTTTCTCGCGAAATTTTTGATTGGTATCGACAGAATCTTAAAAACTGCACGCGCATGTCGATTAGGGAAAGTGTTCATGGCGAAGAGGCTACTGCACTTCGACTTTCGATTGCTGAGCATTCGCCCGCTTCTGCTCCAGCGGCTGAAATGCGATTGCTGCTTGCAGAAATCGGTGACGCGCTTGGAATCTCTATCAAGTCAGACGACCGACTTTTGCTTGATCGAGCGAAGCTTGGTGGTTCGCCGAGTGGTTCGCCGGATCTTGACTCAGCAGGTATGAGATCCCCCGAAACTGTAACTCAAATGTCACAAATGGAGACCTAAGATGGCGATAGGACTTTCAAATGTTGAAACTAGAAAAGTGAAAAAGGCGTCCGTTAAGAAAAGTGACGAACCCAAACCATTGGCAAAGTCACGGATGGCGTCGACGTTGATAGAAAATTCCGCGAGAGTGATGGACACGCTTTCGAATGAAACCAACGCCCAGCCTTCGGCCGTGCGAACAGCCGAGCCGGCACCAATCAAAGAACGAAAGCACAAGGCGTCTTCATCGGCGGAACTCAACTCGTTGTGGCTTGAATGGTCCAACCGAGTGGCGGGGGTCGAGCCCGAAAGCGTTACTTTACTTCTAGCCCGCCAGTGGATGGAAATCGAACGCTATGTCTTTGATCTCGTAACGGAGAATGTCCTTCGAGAACTTCGTAAAACAGCTTTTGGAGCAAAGGTCGTTTCTAAAATTGAAAAGCGAGTCGCCAGGACTCGCTTTTCTTTGTAGAGACTTAGAATCAACTTCTTAGAAATAGATGTAGAATCCACCCTGAACGACAAGCCCAGAGGTATTTGAAGAAACGCCACCCGACGATGTCGATGCGTATCGATAAACGGCATCACCGCGAATCGCGACGGAATTTCCTAGAGGAAACCACTTCAATTGTCCACCGCCCTGGAAGGTCATTACTGTTCCAGAGACTTCTGCGTTTCCAACCGTTGACGACAAACTGCCAAACTTGCCTTCAGCACCTAGGCCGTAAACAAGTTCAGTGCCTGGCGTATTCGCAACGAGGTTGTAGTCGAAAAATCCACCCGCCTCAATAACTCGAGAGCTGCTGCCGGTCGCAGATACGTAGGTCAAAGTGCCTAACCCGCCGTATTCCATGTCGCCAGCGTTCCAGCCATATCGAGCTGTAACACCAAGGCCGGTCGTGCTCGACGAGCTTCCTGATGTCGAACGATTTTCAAGCTCCGCAGATCCACCGATAATCATCGCGCGCGAATCGCTGCCGCCGCCACCGCCCATCGAGCTTTCGCCGCCACCGCCCAAATCAATCATTTGACCCACGCGTGGACGAGCATCATCTGGAAACTGAACGATCGCCTTTTTTCCAGAGACTTTAACAACTTTCGCTTGCTGTGCTGAAGCTACAGAAGACAAGCCCACGGCGGTGAAGCCCACGGTCAACCCTGTTAAAATCATAAAATTAAAGTAACGTGCGGCGTTTCGACCCGCGCGTGATGTCGAGCTAACTTCCATGATGCCATCCTCCGATGAATTTTTTCTGACGCCCCTACTAGGGTACTTGGACCTGTTGGGTGGTCAACTGCGACTAGGAGGAAAGCAGGACGAATGTCTATGTTCCGCTTGGTCGGCGAGGTGTCTTGCTCATCACCAATTCGGCGATCGCGACCAACGTTAGAAATTTCTGGCTGGCGATTTCATCAAGGCCAAATTCTATAGAAAACTTTTTTTCCAGCCGAACGGCGAGTACAATCAAATCCAAGGAAGCAAGCTCCAAACCATCTCGCCAATTGATTCCCGCTTCCTCAATACATGCGCTTACCAGCTTAATAGTTTCTTCGACGCTCAAATCACCTGACATTTTTCCAAACTATCACTTTAACCGCAGTGAAACAACAGGGCACAATTAGTAGATGGGTGAGACGGGTACTTCGTGTGAAACCGAATTGTATTTTCAGCGCTTAAAAGCATTGCGCCAAGTTGTTCTATCGACTGCCACCCCTAGCGCCGATGTAGCGGCAACCACCGCCAGGGAACTGGTGTCCAAGTATGTTGAGTTGATGTCCCGGACTGACGAAGGACCACGTCCGAATGTGGTATCGAGGCAGGCGGAGTTTTCGGGTGACGTTCACGGCCTGTGGCTTTTGAATGCGGAAGCTCGATACTTTTGCATGGTCTCAAAAGAATACGGCCGCTCCTCGGCGCAAATTTGCCATATCCTAAATTTGGTGATCAAAAAGTTCCCTGCTGGAATCACTATCAGTGAACCAGAATCAAATTCACTTGTACCAGTGCTGCTATTGAATCTCGCGCGTATTCAGCGCGAGGCAGGCGAATTAGTTTCCGCCCGGTTTCGCTCCGCCCAGCTGGCCGAATTTATCGGAAATCCGTCCAAAATATTTAACCTCACGTCTTTTCCGCTAGAAGTTTCTTCGCAAGCCGGAGAAATCGGCGACTGGTGCCGTCGAAATCTAACTAACTCGAGTCGCCACTATATTCTACGCAAACTAGTAAATTTCGACCAATCTTTGGCCCAAAGAAAGCATGAATAAAAACCTACTAATCCGACTTTTCGAAAACAGAATATCAATGGGCAGCCAAAGCGCCCTTCTCGATTTTGATTCAGGTTGCGACTTAACCTGGTCAGAGATTTGGGCGACCAGTCTATCGGTGTCTCAGAAAGCGCGAGAAGCGGCGCCAGACAGGAAGTACTTCGTCTGCGTGACAAAAGACCCGACACTTTCCTGTCTTTTTTTATTCGGTTCTTGGCTAAGCAACGTGACTCCGATTTTGGTCAACCCAAATTTCACCAGGTCGGAAATTGAAAATGTTGAAGCTTCTTTGTGCGCCCAGGGAGAAGGCAGCCATTCTTGGCTATGTGACGAGACCACAAATGAAAAAATCAAGACCGCCCGCCGAGACCGCAGCGCGCCCATCGTAAAATTTGATATCGCCTCTTTGAAGAACAAACCGGCTGAAGCCGAAGTGGCGAGGGAGAGCCTCCTTCCTCTGACCTCGAAAGAAATAGATGCGCTGGGTTTGTTCACTTCAGGATCGACGCAAATACCAAAACTCGTGAAGTTCTCTCATCACAATCTGCTCCGATCAGCGGAGATCGAAATTGAAAACGACAAACGTCTTCAACAGACGACTGTCGTGAATCTTCGACCGCACTTTACATCTGGTGGATGTAACTCGCTTTGGCCGTGGGTATACGGCGGAGGGCGAATGATATTTTCGAACGCGGCTGCGCAGCTTCCTAATGCGAGAATTATCCGAAACCTTCTGTTCAAAACAAAGCCAGAGCTGCTGATCTGTTCACCGAGCATGCTGAACGTCCTCGCCGAATCCAATGACGGCCATCCACTGTCGGATGTGCCGCTGCCAACCTACTTTGGAGGCATGTCGGTCAGCGAAACCGTTTTAACTTCACTGGTTTCGATGGGTCTATGTCCCTGGATGAGATACGGAATGACAGAAGTTGGTCACATCATTTCCAAAATCGATTTAACCCAAGGTCCGCCCTATCCAGAAAAAAGCGATGTCGGACAGGTCTACCGGGGCCTTCACGCGAAGTCTGACTCCGGTTATCTCGTATTTCGGGGCGACGGAATTGCGAGGTCATGTGTGGCCAAGGGGGCCGACTTTGTCAGTGACGATCGAGGTGAAGTAAGAGGTGCTCGGATAATTCTTCGCGGGAGAGAAAACAAAATCGCTAACGTTAACGGGTTTCGATTTCCAATCGCTGAGGTTCAAAGGGCCATGGAGTCTCACCGTGAACTTAAACATGTTCTCGCGCTAGCGATTCCAAATGGGTTCAAAGGCGACGAAATTGTTGTTTTCTTTCAGCCGAACGAGCCAGGCGGAGTTGACGAAATTGCACTGCGACTATCTATGCAAAATCTGTTGGTCAACTTCAAGCGGCCAAACAGGTACATCCTGGTTCATGCTTGGCCCTTCACTGCAAACGGAAAAGTAAACCAAGCAGCTTTGATGGATCTACTAAAGTAGTTCGATCTTCCCGCCTCCGGGCGTATCGACCATATAGTGAGGCAAGTTGATTTCAGTTTTCCAGTCTATACCGCTGCGTAGTTCTCTGATCATCTTCACATCATCGGCGATCAGAGTTCTAAAGTGCGACGACCCAAAAGTAAGGTCACAATGATAGGCATAGTAAGGCTGTACGCCCATCAGCAGAAGCTTTTGATTCAAAAGTCTTAGCACTTCGGGCCGATCGTTGATTCCCTTAAGTATGACCGTGTGGTTGTTAACGACACAGCCCGCATTCCGCAGCATGCGGCACGATCGTAGCGCTTCGTTCGAGCATTCGTCAGGATGATTGAAGTGCGTATGAATATAGAGTGGCTGATATTTCTTTAAAACTTCCAGCAGCGAGTCCGTAACACGAAACGGTAGCGTAACAAGGTTTCGAGTTCCCAGGCGAACGATCTCAACATGTTCGATGCTGCGGGCTTTTTCGAGAAGCTCGTCCAACTGTTTATCAGCAAACGAGAAGATGTCACCGCCACTAAGAATAATTTCACGCAGACTTGGATTTTTTCGAATGTGGTCTAACGCATCGTTAATCTGCTTTTGTTGCAGGGCAGACCCCGCATCTGACACTTTTCTTTTTCGGGTACAGAAGCGGCAATACATTGCACAGTGATGCGTTGTGTACAGCATCGCACGGTCAGGATACCGATGCGTCAACCCGGGAACCGGCATCATTTGGTCTTCTTTGGGAAAATCTCTAAGTTCGTATTCAAGTTGAATATTTTCGGCGCTCGATGGCATTCCCTGCCGGCGAATAGGGCAATCGGGATTCTCGTGATCCATCAGCGAAAAATAATAGGGAGTAATTGAAAAGTTGAAGTCAGTCTGAGTACGCCGGATGTCCTCGGCCAGCGCGAAAATGTCTAAGCCTTTGACGTTTTCTAGTTTCAACGCAGCTTCTAGCTTTTCGATCGAATCAATCCTGTTTCGTAACTGCCACGGCCACGAGGACCAATCTTGCGCAGATACGTCCTGCCAGATCTTTAGAGGTCTGGTTGATCGGAATTCGAGTTTCTCGCTCATTGTCCCATTATCCCGCATTTTCGAAAGTGCGCAAATTAAAGTCCGACTAGCGAACAAGTCCTAGTACCGATTTATAGATTCCAAGAATGATGATCGTAGAAATCCATCGTACATAGTCCAGGACCGTCCACCGCCCGATTGATTTTTCATGTTGATGCTCGCCAAGGCGGCCCTGCCCAGGAATCAATAAAAACACAATCAAGAATCCAATCATTGCCAAGCCCGTCACAGGTGGACGTTCTAAATCTGCTCTGTACCCAACTTGGACTCCAACAAGAACCGCATAAGAAGCTATGGCCGCAATAAAGTAGGACATTGTAGTCGAGTATCCACTGCGAACGAGCCAAAGTCCCAATGGCCGGACGCCAACATCGACGACGAAATCTCGCACGTAGGAGCTGTGGCGTCGCAGGTAGTCCAGCGGCGAACGCGCCAATAACGGCAAATGCATATCATATTTCAACTCGTAACCAAGAAACCGGCCTAGCGAGATTTGGAAAGCCATTCCCGCCGTTTGCTGAAAATAAATGATCACTAGCCAGTACAAACCCAGTGCCAAGTGAACAGCAGCAAGGTCAACACCGGTTTTTCCCCCCGGAAGAAAAAAAAGATTTCGCCAAAAATACTCGTTAGCCAAACTAAAAATACCCATCAAAAAAATTCCCCACAACCCCATTCCAAGGATTCTGAGGCTCTCGGCGGGTATTAACGAACGGCCTTGGGCTTTCGATTTGTGGAAATACGAGTATTGCACGTATTGAATTTGTCCTGGCAGTAGAAAAAAAATCGGACAGAACAGGTATTCCAAAAACTCGATTAGGCCGTGTTCCTGAAATCTCAAATAGACTCGATGATCAACAATCCAACTTAAAAATCGCATCGCAAAGCAGGTTTTAAAGAGAATCAAAACTGTCAGCTGTGGCCCCGTCAATTGAGCTTTCCATGCATAGAGAATCAATGGAATATACGCGAGCAGAATCCCCACTGACACGGCTACCCCCACCGGCAGCTGACCTTGGGCGCGACGGCGGGCGAAATAAAACAACGAGATCGAAACAAATATGAACGCGAGTGCAGCCATCGCATTCATTGAGACCAGCACGAAACTAAGCAAAGACAAAGCAACACCCGTCGTCCGACGTGCCGCCAAAGTTTGATTCGGTATAATTTCAGGAAGAAATCGAATGATCAGGACAACAAGTGGCAGAACCGCAATTGTCATCGGAAACGAGCTGAAAGTCGTAGCTGATGAAATAGATCGAAAGTGAAAACTTTCACCGCAAATGTATGCAACACTGGCGGCGGCCGCAGAAAGCAACAAGAGGGCAAAGATTGAAACAGCGGGCGAAAAAATCCTAGCGCTCGCGATAAGAAAACTCCTGATTTCGATAGTTCCTGAAGATATAGGTTCCGTCTTTGTAGGACTTTATATATTCCGGAACTAGCGCTGTACCTGCTTCTTGCGCCAAAGATACATGAAATGAAACAGCCAAGCCGGATGTCCACCCCCGTAGTGTCTCTAAAATTTCAATTCCTTTTTCTTGTTTCACAAAAAGCCCTGCCTTTTTAGAAATCGAGCACTCTGAAAACAAAACATAAGGCCGAACCCTCATCATCAACAGCTTGTGATTGAGGTCCATGATTGTCTTAGGATCATCATTGATGCCGGCCAGCAAGGTGGTCTGGTTCGAAATAACAAAGCCGGCGCTCATCAATCGGTCGCAAGCGACCAGCGCCTCACTGGTGCATTCGGCCGGATGCTGGAAACCAGAAATCAAGGTCTTTTGCTCGAGGGGTGGGTTGTTGAAATCCAAAGTCGCCACACACATCGGGCTTGTCTGCAACAATCGGCTTTTAAAACAGCTAACTCCGACAACTTCACAGGGAACTTTTTCGAAAGACGTCGACGCTTCCGCGAGGAAACCTCTGTATTCTCTACCCTTCGCGGTAAGTGACTGAATCTCATTGAGCAGCGAAAAACCGTATGGGCTATCAAAATCCCAATCAGCTTCTTTTGTTGGCTGTGCATGCCTTTGCCAATTTGAATCTACCCAGGTCTCTTCCGAAACAGATTCAAAGGATTCGTGCCGAATCAGCGGATGGAATTTCTTCGAGATAGATGGATAGACCATCGCTAGATGATATTGCGACAGAGGATCTAAATGAAGTCCTAAAAACCAGAACGAATAGAAAATATCACCGAGTATCCTGCGATCAAAATTAGGAAGGTCAGAACTCTCGAACGTACCGAGCCATCGCCAAAAGCCCAGTTTCGAAAACCACGAGGAATGATTTCCGGTAGCACTGTCATGCAAAAGAAGATTCCAGTAATCACGAGTCCAACCGCCGTGCTCCGATCGTTCCTATAAGGCTGGAACCCGATCTGGGTCAGCGTGAAGGCCGAAAAGATCGCCATCAGTACGATGAGGCGCCCCCAGATGAGCCCTGAATTTCTTCGGAACGCCGCCGTCATCAGGGGCTTCACTAGAATTTCAAGGATGAACTCTCGAACATAAAAATGCATTCGTTTCCAGTAGTCCCCGGGTGAAGTCGCACGCCAGGGTGCGTTCATATCTAATGAAATCTGAAATCCGCTGCAGCTTAAAAAGGAAATTTGAACCATCACATTCGCCGCGTGAAAGATAATGGCTGTCGCGACGCTTAGAATACCGCCCACCACACTGGAGCCAACGAATTCAAAAGCTGAGAGATTTTTAAAATAGGCCGTCTGCAAAAAACCATAAGCCACAAGAAGAGTCAGCCCAAAGGTGAAGGTAGCAACTGTTTTATTGTGAGTCTTTATCTCGTTCATTTTCCCAGAAAAGAACCGACTTGGCGTTAAAACATTGAGATCGTTTGTGAACATAAAAAATGCTGGGTGGAAAAAGAATTCCACAAATTGATCTAAACTGTAGCTTCGTCCGTAAACTCGAACTGACACAATCCAAGCAAATAGCTTGATTCCCCAAGAAGTATGAATCATCAACACCAGCCATGCAAACGGCGCTGATTTGTCGATATAGAACGATCGATTCGCCCAAAACAGTAGCGGAATCAGAATCAGAATCAGTAGCGCGGTCAACCACCTTGCCTGCGGCTTCAGCTGAGCCACAAAGAATGCCACTGCAAGAATTAGAAACCCTGCAATCAACGAATAGAGGCTTTGAACGAAAATGAAAGGTCCAAGCAGATACAACCAATGACGGACTTTGATAGGAAGAACTGACGAGGCCAGCAGAAAGACCGGAATCGTAGCTAGCGCCGATAGCACTTCAGCTGAATCCAAGCTGAAGGCGGAAAAGTACTTTAGTTCTTTCGGTAAAAGAAAAAAGAGCGTCCAAAGTACTACAGCTTGAAAAAGTAGAAACTGGCGACTAGTCATCGCACTTCCACTCTCTAGAGATGCCTATGGCCTTATTTTTTGAAACCATCATTCCGCGGACTTCATATTCACAGAGTTTTTTTCAATATATCGGAGCCCTGACGCGGTAAGCAGATTTAGTTCGCAGACGTCGTTGCCGTAGACCAGGCTGGCGTCTGCAACAACTGTGTATTTTATTAATCGCGAAAGTTTAATGCAGTCGTCGTCACTTTTAAACTCGATTTGATACTGCGATGTTTTTCGTGCCTGAGACGAAAACATACTAAGGCCGAGTGGTGACGGGGCCCCCGCATGAAACAAGATGTATGATGCGATAAAGTAGAAAGAAAGAATTGCGATCGAGAGGCGATTTGCTGCTAGCGACTTTGGCCAACTAGCTTCAGATTTATTTTCGAGGATGGTCTCTTTCAAGAAGTAGAGATGAGCTCCTCCAAACAGCAACAGAAAAACAGTCGGCCGAAACATTGCTGTTAACCAATTCGCCCCACTGTTTTCTATTTGATAGGATGGAAACAGATAAAGTTGCAAAAGAACCCAGCCGGATACCGTCGCCAAGTATTTTCCAACTTTTAATCTTTGTATTTTTTCGGCGAGCTTAGGGTCTGCCAATACAGCAAGACCTGTGATGCAAAGATAGACGAAACTCACTGGCGGGTTTAATGCTGATAAAAGAATCGCAAAAAGAATGGCAAGATGGGCGAATATCCTTTTTCCTATCAGTAGTCCTACTGCTAGAATTACTTCGGCCCCAATCAACAATGCAGCCATAAATTTTCCCACTTCATGTGAGACTTTTAGCCCGGTCAAAGTACTAAACATCGAAAGAAAGCCGTCCGGCGATGTAAACTCTAAACCACCAAGGTAGGAGGCGTTCATTTTTTGCAAAGCAGCAAAAAGAAAAATTCCGCCAAGACAAACTGAAGCCAATGCCTGTCTTGCTCTTGCTTCAAAATTCCAAATGAGCGCTAGGAAAAGACAATTGAATACGACTTGTGGAACGAACGCGCCCGTGAGGGAATATCTAGCCAACCAATACATTGATGTGAAACCCGCCGCCACAATAAGTGCGGATCGCATTTTTTCGAGATATATTAAAATGAAAACTATTAGCAGCTTTACTACTTCCAGAAATCCAAATTCTCGGAGTTCAGCGGCGAAACCCAGAATTGGTATTGCAATCGGCCACTCGCTTACGGCCGATATCAAGCTCCTTGCAATCGCAGGGGCGATTGCCATAGCCGAGGCAACCTGCATACCGTAATCTTTTGGGTCAACATCAGCGCTGGACTTCGAGAAAAACACTTTATTAATACCTCAAGTATATGAATTTTTCCCAACGACCGATTGCGAGAGCCACAGAGAAAATCAAAAGGAAAGTGGCCAGCAGAAGTAACCCGATGTGAAAGCGTCGAGACTCGTTGCTGCCCCCTGAAGTGCGATAGCTTATTTTTAGTTTTTCCGCGAAAAAGTCCACGGCCATGACCACACCAAATCCCAAAACAGCGGTAGAAAGTGCGGCCGAAGAAATATTGAGGTCTTTCGATAGCGCTCCAGAAAAACGAAAGAAATTGCCTGCCAATATCAGAACTTCGTCGAATGAAGACGGCATGATGAAAATCGTACTGACGGCCATCACCAAAATCATTGCGAGACGTTTTAGTATCGCTGGAACGGCAATGCGAATTCCATTTTTGCGCAATAACACCGCTATCCACAAAACTGAAATCCAATAGACAGACCAAAGCCCAAAACGCCAGCTAGCCTCATGCCACATTCCGATGACAAACATCACCGCCGCAGAGGCCGTCATAACGCTTCTCGTTTTCAAGGCGACTGGAGTGTAAACAAAATCTCTCAACCAGGAAACGAGTGAAATGTGCCAACGCCGCCAGATATCTTGAATGCTCTCTGCCATATAGGGGCGATTAAAGTTGTCGACGAGATTGAAGCCCAGGAGGCGCGCAGAACCCCTCACGATGTCTACAATAGACGAGAAGTCAGCAAATACTTGAAGTAGCGCCAGCAATGCAAAGGCCCACATTCGCGCGCCGAAATATTCTAATGAGTGTCGATCGGTGTCCGCGGCAAGCTCGGCCAAGCGGTCAGCTATCACTACTTTTTTAAATATTCCTAGCGCGATCAACAAGACTCCGGTTGTAAAGTTTGACCATTGCCATTTACGCGGAACCAATAGTTGTCGACCGAGATTCCCGACTCGCTCGATCGGTCCGGCAGGAAATATCGGAACGAATGCGACCAGACAAAAAAAGTTCGAAGGCCGCATCAGTGCCTCGATCGGAGTTCGCCTTAGATCCAAAAAGGCCCCAAGCAGAAGGAATGAAAAGTACGAAAGGCCAATGAGATTAACATTATTAATGCTTGTCGGAAAAATTTTGATCGCCACAAGTGGCAGCAAACAGATTACCGCGACTATCCATGTCGGCAACCGGGCGCCTTTGAGTAACACGAAATATACAAACAAACTTAGAAGTATCGCAATAGCCATGGTGGTCGGCAGCAGCCATAGGCCAAACAAGAGGCACCCCGTTAGCAAAAATAGGTTCTGCTTTGTTTCGCCTATAATCCAGTAAAGCTGGACGAATAAAATAAGGACTAACGATACCGCTACGACAAGCATCAACTTCCTTTAAAAAATTCTAGGGCCGACGGTTGCCGAAGAAATTCATTAGGACTGAATTGCTTTCCGTAAGCTCCGACGTTGTGAATACAAATGAGATCACCTGCGGCGATACCGTCAATACGCAAGCTTCTTGCCAGAACGTCTTGAGAGTAGCAGGTTGGCCCGGCAACCGATACTAACATTGAGCCTGTCATGCGTCGCCCACCACCTGCAGCCAATAGCGTTAATGGCAAATTCGTTCTTACAATTTGGCCTACACCGCAAGCAATTTGGCATTGCGCGAAACCGCCACTTGCAATCGCAAAGAAGCCTGACGGCGATCCGAGATCTTTCTTTATATAAAGAATTTTCGCGACAAATACACCTGACTCGCCGACCAAGTATCGACCAAACTCGAACGCCAACCTTGTCATAGGGTGACTCTTCAAATAGGTATCTTTCAGTTTTCTGAAGTTGGAAGAAAAATCTTCTAACTGGAAAGGCAGGGCCGTTCCGCTGTATGGAATTCCAAACCCTCCACCAACGCAAATCTGTTCGAACTCGATTTCTTTCCGCGTAAAGTTTGAATAGCTAGCTCGAAACTCTTCACTCTCTTCGATGGCGAATTCAACATTCCTCAACGCCGCTTCCCAAGAAAGAATTTGCGACTGCATATGGCTGTGCGTCCCAATCACACGAACCCTCGTTAGAGTCGAGAGCATGCTTATTAAATCACTCCACTCAGATTTGATAAATCCAAACTGTGTCGTTGGGTTCTCCTGCAAGCGTCCAGCATGATTCAATCTTTTAGATGGCGTTAGTCGAATAGAGACACGCGCATTCGCACCAAGAGATTTCGCCACCTCTTCGACGACCAAAAGTTCACCGATTGACTCGACCACAAGGCAGCCTATACCCGCACCTATGGCTTCGAGGATCTCCCATTTCTGTTTTCCAGGACCGGTAAACGAAAGGTCCGCCGCAGCGAAGCCAGCCTGCAATGCTTCACGCATTTCACCACCGGAAGCCACATCCGCCTTCATATTCTCAGACTTTACTGCAGCTAAAATCTCGGCTCTCGAATTCGCCTTCAAGGAGTAGAAAAGGATTACGTTTTCGCCAAGATGATCTTTTAACGACGAGGCTCGCAAACGTATTCCGTCTAAGTCGTAAAGATAGAAGGCTCCGTCGTTCTTGGCGGCAATCGTGCGGACGATGTTTTCAGTTTCTTGGCTTAACAACCGTAATCTCCCAATAACGATGTAGCTGCCTGCGGTCGACTTTTAGACTTTCAGTTTGGGGCATCGTTGGCAAAACGAAAATTTCGTCAGGCACCTTTTGGGGGGGGAGATACGTCTTACAATGCTGAATCACAGCTTCGCGTACGTCATCTGCAATGCCTGGCACTAACGTGACGAAGGCCGCCATCTCGTTCTGTCGCGCATCCTTTATCGGTCGATGAAGAACGATTGCCTGTTCAATATACGGGAGCTCACGCAGTGCCTCTTCGGTCTCGCTCAAATACAAGCGGTGTTCCCACCGTTTAATTAAATCGTCGCGACGACCCTTAAAATAGTACGCACCCGCTTCATCACGATCAAAATAATCACCAGTTCGGATTCCACTTCTTTGGTGATCTTTTTGATCATGACCGCCTGGCGCTGTCTGGTCCTTCAGGTAGCCTATCATTGTGCCCTGACCCCTGTGCAAGAGCTGGCCGTGACCGGCACCGCGAATAGGCGAGTTCGATTCGTCCAGCAGTTCCAGAGTTACGCCAGCGAGGGGAAACCCCAGCGAGTCCGGCAACTTTTCATTTGAAAAAGTCTTCGATATGAGTGAACGAAAGGTTTCGGTTTGGCCATAAGTTTTGATGACCACCGCATTTTTAAAATGTGAGCGAAGGCGGTCGATCATCGCGGCCTCCAAAGATCCCCCAGAAACCGTCAGATATTTCAGCGTTCGGTTTGGCTCAGCCTTTTTCACCTCAGATGGAAGTTCTCTCAATAGTCCGATCCACAGGAGTGGGGTCCCAGAAACTCCAGTGATGCCATCCCGATCCAATGTTCTAAAGAGTTCAGACGAAGAAAGTTTGGTAAAGACGCGAAGCTTTAAGCCCGACATCACCCAAGACAGAATTTGATTGAATCCGACGTCGTGAGACAATGGCAAAGCATTTAAAACTTCATCTTCGGGGTGAAGATCGAAATCCCGAATCTCTCCTAGGGCGCGGGCAACCAGGTCATCATCTGCGATCATCACGATCTTTGGCGACCGAGTCGTTCCAGAAGTTTGAATCAGCCATTTCACCGAACTGGTCCTATCCAACGATAGTTCGGGCACTAAGTCTGATTTTGTTAGCCACAGATATCCCTGCGCAGACTGAAGTTTTTGTTCAAGATAGCCGAGAGCGATACCTTTAAACATTTCTAAGTCAGAGGCTTTAATTACGATGGCTGTCGCCGACGTGAAAGCGAGAACATCCGTCAGTGTGACATTTACGGTATTGCGATCAAGCGCCATTCCACACGCGTTTGACGCCAGAAGTCCCGCGGCGAGGGCGCAAGCCATCGGCCCTCGAGGGACCGCGAGAATTACAATCGGCCGCGTATCTTGGCCTAAATCTTCAATCTTGGAAATGAGTTCATCAGAAATTTCGGCAACTTCATTCCAGGTCAATTGGTCGTCGTGTCCGCGCACAGCCGTAGCGTTTTTTGATGTTCGCCAATCTTCAATTCGCTGGCGCCAAATGTTCATTTCCGTCTCGAAACGACGAACTCTTCGATGGACGCCAGAGTCCCAAAGTAGGTGTCATTGAGATCCTGCGGCTCAATTGAAACGCCGAATTTTTTTTCTAGAAACGAGACAAGGTTAAATATTCCGATCGAGTCGAGTGCTCCGGACTCTACCAAATTGAAATCATCCGCGAAATTCGCTGGCAACAGACCCCGATAAATCGGATCCGTTTGAAGAAAATGACGAACAATGTTTCGAATCTCGTCGTTGCGATCCATAGGGCGTTTATGCTCCACTGTCGGTAGCTTATGGACTGTATTTTATGGAAGCAACTCAATTTGGAGAGACGAAATCTTGGCGATGGAAAATAGAAAAATCGAATTTGTCTGGGGCCGCCATGATGCGATGTGGCTACATCTGGAAATTTTTAATGAGCAGAAGAAGATGAATCTTCCGACTGACATGATCGACTCCGGCTCAACACACACTGTTTTTATCACAGACCCTTCGCTGAATCCGGAATCTCAGCGGGTTGGCGGGTCGAGTATTTTTTTAGGTTACGACTATCTGCTGATTGATGTGTTCTGGGTGCACCCAAGCCTAAGGCGTAAATCTCTTGGCAAAAAGCTAATGAACGAAATCGAAGCGTTTGCAAAAACGCGCTCCAAAAGAAGAATTTTGCTTAGTACGTTCGAGTTTCAGAATGCACTTCCGTTCTGGTTGAGCTGCGGCTTCCAAGAGGTCGGAAAAATTGACGACTATCCCGAGGGACAGAAACTGATTTACCTTCACAAAAGACTTTCGGCCTAAGCTCTAGCTGCCTAATCCATGCAGAGACTTTACCGACTTCAGAACCTTATCTACTTTTTCAAACTGATTGAACGGAATCGGCGATTGGCCAAATTCGTCCGCAAAGCCATTTACACGATTGGTAAGAACACGCATACAATTAGCGATCCCTGTCTCTAGCACGTCTGCTTGATATCCACCTTCAAGAACGACGCAAAGTTTTTTATCACAAAGCCGATTGGCTATAGAGCAGACCTCTTGCATAAGTCCCGCCTGACCAGCCGACGAAAGGGTCATTGAGCCTTGCGGGTCTCGCCAATGAGTATCAAAACCCATCGAGAGAAATATCATCTTAGGCGAAAAACGCTCGAGGGCAGGTAACGCGACCTCGGCAAACACCCTGGCCCATTGCGCGTCGCCCGCTCCATGAGGAAGAGGGATGTTGATATTTGTCCCTTGTCCGGGGCCTTCGCCGGTCTTGCCTGCATCTCCCGTGAAAGGCCAGTCCTCTTGGTGGATCGAAATATACAGAACGTTTGGATCTCGATAGAAAATTTCCTCGGTTCCGTTACCGTGGTGCACATCAAGGTCGATGATCGCCACTTTTGCGCTATGTGATTTAACAATCGTTGCCGCCGCAACAGCTGTGTTGTTGAACAAACAATATCCCCCGCCGAAATCAGAACCAGCGTGGTGGCCAGGCGGCCGCACAAGCGCGAGTCCGTTCTGCAGGGTTCCCAAGAAAATGCTGTTTGCCAGTTCGGTCGTCAGTCCCGCAGCAAGCACCGCCGCGGGAAACGCAAAGCCCCCCCCATAAGGAGCCCACTTTGATTTCGACAAAAAGTCAGCTGCGGCAGAAATGTCCTTCACTGATTTGATGTAAGCTGGTTTGTGGGCAATCGAAAGGAGGCCCATTGGGTCCGCTTCCAACTTCATGGGTCGTTCAATTTTAAAAATTCCAAGTTCAGGGTCCAGCTTCTGTTCCGACAGAATTCCTCGAAGACCCGCATCCGTGCGGTAGGGATTTTCCGAATGTCCATCGCGCGAATGCAAGTTCAAAAATGTGTGATACGCCAATCCGGTAGTTGCCGACCTATTAAATCGAGGGTCGTCTAATTTTCGTGAATTTGGACCTAAACGCGCCCCGAGGCTAAACCCTAGTCCCGCTGATGCTGCCGAAATGGCCGCGCCCCATAATAGTTGTCTTCGTGAAGACTTCAGGTCGTCCATACGTGGGACAGTTTACATGATAATTTAGTAGTCCGAAAAGACTACGTTGCATAAACTAGATCAATGGAATCCAAATACCCAATTCTTCCGTGGCGAGCCGGGTACGACATAGTCGTCTCCTGGCTGGTGATCGTCGGCGCGTGGTATGTGGTCTTGGCGGTCTCTTGGTGGCTGTATCCCATTGCATGCATCGTCATCGCCAATCGTATTCTCGCTTTGTCGCTGATCTGCCATGAGGGCCTCCACCGCTCGCTGCACCCTAATAATTGGCTGAATGATTTTCTTGGACGTTACTTCTGTGCGTTTCCTACTTTCATCTCATTTAGCAAATATCGACGTCTTCACCTTTTGCACCATTCATCGGTCGGCTCTGACCGCTGGGATCCAGATCGGCATTTATACGATTTTTATCCCCGATCGAAGCTGGAATTTTTAAAGAGCCTTTGCGCCAGAGTACTGACGCTGCGAACGGCCTATGACTTCGTATTGTATTACACTGAATATCCCGAGGCCCTTCGAAGAAAAAGGCTGGGCGACGGGAGCCTCTTTGTAACCAGCCCGCGCAGCGACTTTCTGCCGTTTGTTTTTTTTCAGGTGACTACGCTCGGTCTCGTAGTTGGGCTTGGGATCTTGCCTGAGTACCTTTTGTTGTATCTTCTTCCGTTGATGCTAATTACTCAACCCTACGTGATGTTAATGGGCGGACTCCAACACGGACCGCTTCCAACTGCCTCGAGCGAAAATGTCAGTCGCACGGTCACTGGATCGAAAATCTATATGTGGTTACTTCTGCCTCTCGACATCAACTATCACGCCGAACATCACCTAGATCCCTCGGTTCCGCACTACTGGCTAAAACAAAAATCAGCCGACCTTCGCGCCAATGGTCGGACTCTTTGGACCGAATCCTACCGGTCATCTCTACGATCACTTTTCAGAGCCTAAGTTTTCCGCTGGTCTTTGTTGATAAACTCGAAGGAGGCTATCCGCGAGGTGGTTCGCACCGAACGGCGTAAGGTGTTCAATATCCTGTTTAAATACGTCGATGACCTTGTCGCTTTCGGTCGAATTCAAAAGCCATTCTCGCGTATCGTAAATCTCTATTTGGCTGGAGTACTTTGCCATAACTCTCTTGAGGGGGAGGCTGTGGTTTGATGGATACTCTAACAAAATCACACGAAGCCCCATCGAAATCGCTTTCTCGATGATTCGAGCCATCGTCGCGTAAGTACTTGGAAGCAAAACATCACTTTGCTCGGACGACATCGAGCGCAGATGACTTTCAAAATCCGCTGAAGCACGGGTGTTTAAAAAGTAGCGCATCCTCGCCAAAAAGGCGAGACGCTGATTTGGCAAAGAATGAATTGCTTGGTCCCATTCGGAAACTGTTTGATCCGGCACTATACCATTGCTGCCTTTTTCGAGATCGAACTTCAGATTTGCGATCTGAAGGCGAACGAAGTCTGCTTCGTCGGAGACTTCTGCAAGCTTCTCCATGAATGGGATTCCCTCGGCCACTTTCGAATGAATGCGATAGAGGTGAATCAGGGCTCTTATTGCGCGAATGTTGTTTGGGTGAGTCAACATAACCGATTCAAAAGCCGCAATCCCTCGAATATCCTGTGTTGAGTAGAGTTTCCACGGCACCACCAAAGCGCGGTGTTCTTCAATTGCCTGACGATCTGGCCACAGCGCAGAAAACTGTCGCTGAAGTTCGACCATAAAAAACAGAAACAGCCTAGAGGATTCCAAGGAGGCGACCCAGGACTGCGCCAACTTTCCGAAGGTGCGATCGACCCAACCGCGAACCCAGTCGCTTTTGCCAATCATGAAAATCACAGTACCGGGAAGATCTGCTAAAACTTTTGCTTCCAAGTATTTTTCGACCTCTGTCGTCAGCAGGCCGCCGCGAAAAATCTCGCTTACGAATACCTTATCATTAGAAATCTCTTTCATTTTAAATACGAACTTCCCGGCTGCTTCCCGATCGTCACCCATGGTGCCTAGAATCGAGTCTGAAACCAGAAGGATTCGATGTTTCGAATCCTCTTTACGCGTAACCTTTGCCACGTCGTTCGACTGAAATGCATAGGACAATCGCAATCCAGCTTCGAATATCAAAAATGCTGCAACAAATGCCGCGAGATAGAATTTCCCGATGCCGGCAAACAGGCGCAATGCCCTCAATAGTTTATGAGCTCTTATTTTCATCTCTTTAGAAATAGTAGAATAGACTTCAGCCATCGGCAGCTAAATCCTTTAACGCCGCCCCGAAAGACTAGACTTGCCGTGCCGAGGCAGGCTTAAATTTTTAAACAATGGCGGCAGAACCCGATAGCACTTTTACCTGCGAAAGCTAGATGTCATTAACCGCAACCGACGTACAGAACTTTCTAAAAGATATACGGACTCTCGCCAAGGTCTCGGTGAACCGGCGCTTTGTTGGGCATGGACTTTACGAGTACCCCTTCGACCAGCAGCTTCTTACCGTTAGCTCACTTTATCGTGAAAGCCGAAAGCAATACGTGGAACTCGGTGGACAATACTTCCCAAGAATTTCCTCCACCATGCGGTCCCTTAGTGCACAAGATCTTTTTGCAGATGAAATTGACTATACCCCCGCACATACAGAACTAACATGGTTCTCGATGAATTCAGGCGATGTTCACGATCCCGAAGAAGAAGTCATTTCGCTTGAACGCTTCAGTACGATTTCCATCTTTCACGAACAAAATCATCGCATCATCTGGCGCTTGCTGCCACCAGCGGCCAAGGGAGACCGGGCTCTTAGCCGTTACCTCAATTTTGCGGAAAGCCTGGTCGTGATGCTTGATCTTGCACTCGCGGATCAGATCGGACCCAAGCTCGCCCCGATTTTCGAACGAATGAAAGTGATATATCGAGCAGGCAGCGCTCCTTACCGATTGCGCTCCGAACGGACGGCGTACCGAGATTATTTAATTGCAGCACAGTTCGCGACCTACCTAATTCTTGAATTGGTTAATCCTGACGATGTGAACGCCGCTGTGAACTTTGTTTTGCCTGGACAGAAGTCTCTAAACCGTTCGGCCGTCCAGCGTGCATTGGATATCAACGAGCTTTTCACTCGAGTCACCAATCCACATTGGCAGGAACGAAACCTAAAACGAGCCCGTAAGTCTTTAGCGAAAATGCACGCCGGATTCGACGGTCCACCGCTGGAACTGCCAAAAGACCCTCTGGACTTCGAAGACGGCTTTGAGCTGAGCCGATACGTGCTGGACCAGCTAGATCTTTAAAACAAAACAGAATCGCTAATGCCAGGCAATTGCGCAATATCGAGCTCCTATTCTTCCATTGAAGTACTATTCAGATAAAGATGTGCGCGGTATCCAAGCATTTGAATCGGCGATGTTAATGATTCCAAATGATATACGGGCGATCCGTGCTTTGGTCTCACTTAGTTTTTTCATAGCAGAGTGCCGAATGGAATCAAGCGATCAATTCCCTTTCTGACCAGAGACTGGGTTTTTGGCCAGAATGCGGTATCTTACGAAAGCGCACAATACCGGTGAGCTCGCAGCCGAGTCGCCCGAGCAAAGCGATGTCCTACTTCCAAGCTCTTATGCCAGTCTTTCACAAGTGATAGAAAAAGCGATTGCCATGGGCTTGCGGGTGATCGTGCTGGAGTATCCGTCGAATCATGGCCTTCCAATTCGGAGGATGTTGGCGAAGTATGATATACGAATTGAGGTCTACGATACGCGCCAGTGGCTTTTAGATTCAGTCGAGGATTTGAAATTGATTGATGTCTTTAAATCAAACATCAAACATTTGACCCCATTTGGCGCAGATCATTTTGAATAAAACATGCGGCGAGTTTACAGCAACCCAGAGCCGCTGAATTCAGTTTCGGAACAATGATCGGTATCAATCATCTCGGCACCTACTAGCGAGGCGAGAGGAAACGATTGAATCACGAAGAACGGTTTGATTGAGATTGACCCCGCCGATGAATACTTTGCGGTCCGTCTGAAGCCGCCAAAAGATTGCCGCAGGAGCCCTGCCACAAAAATATGCTTCAAATTTGTCTCGAGTCACTTGTGATGAAAAAAGGTAGGTCGTTTCATTTTCAAAAAGATCGGTTCGTACTTTTATGCTCCATCGACCCTTAAAGCCTAAAACGTCAGGATGCTTCTTGAGTAGAGTATTATCTAGCGAAATTCCAAAATATTCTCGATCCCAACCAGAGTATTGAGTGTAGCCAAAAGGCTCTGGCCAGGACATTGTGAATGAAATAGCTGCGTACATCATTGAAATCATCGCCGCCTTGAGACTCCATTTTTCAGTTAAATCAATTTGCTTAGCAAACAGGGTGTAGGTGGCAAAAACATATATTGCGAGACTAAATAGAATTCCGTGCAAATCTCGAAATAAAAGCCCGTATTCTTGAAACCAAATATAACCTGCGTTGACGATGATAAAATGGGAACCTATCTGCAAGAATAGGAAAAGGCAGAGCGATCGAAACATTGATGATGCTTGTTCGCGTGGCAGGAAAAGCAGAAGTAGCGAGGCACTTGTTATTTGCAGTTTGTAGCCGAGAGTGAGCCAGAGCGAAACCCCAAAATGAAAAGTGAATGTCGCTAACAATGCCAATCTTCGATACTTACCAATCAATAGCAGAGTTCCCAGCGCCTCAAGTGTAAGTCCAATCCAGGCCATCGCTGGAAACGAGACGAACTGATGGAGGTTGCCTAGATAGGAACGGCCAAGTCTGTCGTATTTCAAAAGATCACCACCGAGATAATTAGCATTCAGCTTAAAAATTGCTGAAAAAAAAATACATGCACGCCGTTGCAGTCACGAGGCCGCGCAATAGCTGTTGCTGGCTATCTGTTTTGAAATTATGAAGCGCCAAAAGAAGAAATGGGACCAAATAAACTGTAGACATATGAACACCGATCCCAAGGTGCGATGACAAAAGCCTAATTAGAATCGCAAGAAGGGCCATTGTTCGAGCAGTACGCCTGAATGGAAAGATAAGAACTGAGAACATCGCCAGAACGAAGAAGCATTCAACAAAAATGGGATACCAACCGTAACTCGCTGACTCTAGGGTCAAGAAAGGAAAATACGGCATTTTTAGAACTGGGTTCTTAATGACATCAAAAACAGTGATGATGGCGTAGGACTGGTTGGTAAGATCGATTTCAACCAGGAGGTAGATGAGCAGCATTGTCATTGCTGCAATACGGGAAAAACCGGCGGGGCCGTCTAGGCCGCCTTCAGCGGCGGATCTTTGTATCCATTTTCGAAACATTGCATTAGTCCACGCCAAATCCAATTACTGACATCGCTTGCGGCACCGAGTTTAGGTCAGAGATTCCGCTGGTCATGAGCCTGGCCCTGTAGAAATTGTCGATCATGATTTTTTAAAAGGCAAGAGTTCGCCTCGGCAATCATCGTCGAAAAAGTGATCGAAGCGACTCGATGTAGGATTCGCTCCAAAGAACTTCTCCGGCAAGCAGAAGACCGTGCGACTTTTTTCTTAGCCAGTAGTGGGGAACAGATGGGTCAAGGTGATGCTCAGCATGAAAGTTAACGTCGAGTAGCAATAGTCGCCACATGTTAAGCTTTGAACCCCGAATGGTTCGACTGACATTTTCTCTGGCGCCGGTTCTTCGTGGTCCATGCTGAAGCCCGCCCATCAACCACACGCAGGGCTGGGCGATCGCCACTAATGGCACGACGTAAAGAAGTAAAAACTCGAAACCGATATCGAAAGATACAACAATGATAGCAACGCTGATCAGAAACAAAATAAATGCGGTTAAGTCGCTGCGTGGACTGAGCACAGAAAGGCGGCCATCGGCGATTCGCTTCCTGGACAGCGCATCCTGGAAATCCGTATAGTATATTATAAGATCGACAGCTGTTCGAAGGGTCTAGACACTGATGTAAAGTTTAGAGAAAAGCGAAGCGCTGGTCGAGGATAGAAATCGTAGAGGTGGCGATCTGGATCACAGTGGTCACAGCCGGCCGATGAATGGTGAAGCAGGTGAAGTCTTCGATACTTGCTGAATGAAATCAATGTCGGGAATGCGCAGAAATACCGGGCCAGCCAGTCGTTTGCCCAGCTATTGCCATAGACTGTTCGGTGCAGTCCCTCGTGGCCAATAAGGCTGAGGGCAAGAAGTCGATTCGCAATGATTGGACAAGCAAGTGGATAAAGCCACCAAGAAATCGAGAGGACAAGGAACCAGCAAGCGGCTATAGCGAACCACGCGAAGGTGATGTCATAGACGCATCGCCAAGAGAGAACCGGGTATCTGATATCCATTGATCCGGTTTATTCAAATTTCACCTATGGCCCTGCTGAATAATCACCTATGCTGTAATGACCATGAGAGAAACTCGAACTTCACGACGGCAACTTCTGGCAGGTGCGACGCTTTCTGTCGCCTCGATTGGGCTCGGAATGGTCCTCGGTGGTCGCCCCAGGTCCAACGATAGTCTTTTTAATAATTTGCGGTTTACCAAGTCCGCAACGACGGGACTCGCCTATCACGAATTTTTAAATTTACATGCCCGCATCGGACATCCCGAAAATCCCCACCGCACAAATGCCGGCAGAAACGGGAACTTGTATCAGCCCTTCAGGTCTCTGTCGGAAGGATCGTAGTTGAATCGGTCGGTGAACTTCTATTGACTGACCAAGTTGCTAAAGATGGGGACCGTGGCGCGAATCTCCATGAGGCTTACATCGGCGCGCCACTTGAACCAGACGGGTCGCTTGCTAGAGCATTCTTCAATGCAGTTTGGGTTCGTTGAGAAGGAATGGGAAGATCTGACACACAGGCTAGCAAAGCTTAAATACGTTCAAGTTGTGGGCACCCACAGCCATGTTCAGTCGCAAATATTATTGACGGAAGTCGCCATGATGAATTTGGAGTTTGCTCTCGAAGGAAGCGAAGCTTTTCGTGTTCGCCTTTTGTTAACGGCTCAGAGGAAAATTGAGTTTGAACAGGTGTGTCTCGGTGGTGGTTTTGGAATTCCCTATCGTGAGAGTGCAAGTCAATTTCAGCTCGATAGATTCGCTATCGACTTTAGCAGATTGAGTCATTCGTTTCGACTAACTTATCCGATAACGCTTCTGGCACTTGAGCTTGGCCGTTACCTTGTTGGTGAACGCGGGGTATTTGCGGCCAAGATTCTTTATCTTAAACAAGAGTCAGAATCTCAGGCATTGTTTGACACTGCCAATGGCGGGCGTGTTGCATCCGGTGCACTAACGGTTTCGGTGGCTGGCCCGACGTGCTATTCGCAAGACATTTTAGCCCGAATGAATCTATTCGGCCAATTTTATTGGATTGCCCTATTTTACTTTTATTCTTCTGGGCGCTTTTTTTGATCTTAGGCGGACTCCAAGTTCCGCAATGATGCGTCCGACGAAATTCTTTGCGTTTCTTATCTTTTTTCCCATTCTTCCGGTTGGTCCGATTGAATGTGTCAAAAACCTCGGCCTTCAGCTGATCAAGCAACGACAGTGGCGGCCGTCTCACTTTACGTCCGGAGTTCTGCTAATTGCTCTGGGCGTTTTTAAAAAAGTTGTAATTGCCGACCATTTGTCGGAATTGACAAAGGATTCGGGCCACGATTCGTTAGTTTATCATGGTTATGGGATGTGGGCATTTGTCCTGCTTTCGCTACTGCAAATATCTGCTGGTTTTTCTTCTATTGCTGATATAGCTCGTGGCGTCGGCAGACTTTTGGGGCTCAATATAGTCGATAATTTTAATCGACCCTATTTAGCCGAGAGCGTTCAGGACAATTGGCAGCGCAGGCATATTTCGCTCGTTTCGTGGCTGAGGGATTTTATCTATGCGCCGATTGCCATAAGAACCAGAAGTGTGGTCATCGCCCCAGCGGTAGTGATGCGGCTTATTGGGATGTGGCACGAGCTGAGTTGGCGCTTTGGTCTGTGGTCGCTTTATTGGCTTTCGCTTTTCTGGATCGCAGTCCCTCTGCGTCGTCGTGGACTTCAGATGAAAGTTGGCCGGTTGCTAAGGCGACTGGCTATGATATCTGCAATGGCCGTTAGCACCGTATTCATGTTGCCAGCCTCCCTTTCAGAGCTGGCGACACTGGTTGGCAATTTTTTTCAATTTACTGGTGATGGATCAAAAGACTTAATGTACCTACTTTTGTCATGCTCTGTGCGCTTATCGGCTTTATCATCGTCGTGATAGGTGAAAGAGCCTCGGACAATCTAAAAGTTAGATTTCGGCCGAATTTAAGCGAACCGCCTTTCGGCGAGCTTCAGTCACCGCTGTTTCACCTTTGGTCGTTGCTTCCGGCGGCACTGATGTTGATCTCTGCAGTAACGCTCGGGGTTGGATCTTGGGAGAGATTTATTTACTTAAGGTATTACCGATAGGAATGTCGTGAACAAAGAGCGCACCGTTGAACATCAAGAATATGCAATGCGTGTCGCCTCCGCGATGGCTATCGCCGGGGCTCTCGTCACAGGATGGACATCTGGAGTAAGCGAGACACCACTTGCCGTTCCGCTCTCGAGTCTCGCGGAAGAAGCGCGCGCAATTGGAATTTTAGAAATCGGTCGGTTACTGATTGTTTCGATTTTGCTACTTAAGGGAAGGGTTCGCACGGCGCTTTTCGCCAGCGGCGCGAGTGCTATTTTGTATTGGCTGGCTCGATATTCAATTATGGGAGCATTCATTCCCATGGTGGCGGTTCTCTGCTTGTTCTTAGGATGTATTTGGAACAGGGATTCAAAAACTAAACAAGTATTGGCCACAGTTTTTCTTGGCGCAACATTTCTAGTTGCGGCACTGCAAAAAATTAACAGCGGATATCTTTCAGGTTTGGAGTTTACCTCTCGCGAGGGATTTCTATCGTTTGCTAGACACCATTTAAACGTAGTGATTTCTGCTCAGTTAGGAATTTTTCTAGCGATGACTTCGGTTGTGTCTGAGCTGATTCTTGCGGCAGGTCTGCTTATGGGCATCAGGTTTTTTTCCCACCTCGCCGTTGCTTTAATTCTCTTCTTAACGATACTGAACCCCCCCGTTAGCTTCGTTTATCTCTATGTTGGAAGTTTAGCGGTACTTGCCGACCCGAAATTCGCTGCAAATTTGCAAAACTCCAAGTTCGGCGAGCATTTCACTTTGGTTTCCGCGTGGGCGCTTTTACAGCTATATCTTTTCCCGTCCTATCTGTTCGAGAACAGCGGTGCCAGCCAATTGGGGGCACTTTTTCGTCCGTTGGTATTCGTTTTGTTCTGTGGTTGGGCACATTTGCATTTCGCCAAACAGAGCATGGTCGAAGGTTTTTTCATTAGAAACTGGAAAGACGCTGTGGTTAAAAACCGGGGCCCGATTGCACTTTTGCTTTTCTATTTTCTTGGGAGCTATTTGTTTTTTCAGGCTGGAGGGCCATCGCCTCTAGGGCTCAGTATGTTTTCTTCTCAGGTTCGGAAATCCTCAAGCTATCAGCTCGAATTCACGAGTCGCGAGGACTGTTTACTAGTTTCTCGTTCGCTCAAGCTTACCGTCGTTGCGGATGTGAGTGTTAAATATTCTGAAGATTCATGTGTTCTTAGCGTCCCAACTGAATCGGGTCTTGAATATGTCGAGCGAAAAATCTGTCGCTACGGGATCCGTGGTACAATGATCACGAAGAACAGATTGAAAGGAATGAATAGAAATTGGAACTGTAATGACTAGCCGCCAAACGCTTTTATTGCAGGCACTCGTGCTTTGGTGCCTGTACGGCTTCCTTCCTGGCGACTTAACATATTTTTCAGCGTTCAACCTGACTTCTGGTCAGATTTTTTCTTCGACTGCGGTTGCTCCGACGCTTCTTTGGGCGGCGTCGTTTGCGCCATCGGGTTTTCGTCCTTGGCTTTATGTTGCCGCGCCACTTGTTCTGGTGCCAAATCCGTTATCACTGTCTTTTAGTTTCCTGATTCTCGGGCTCGGATATCTTGCGGCAAGAATAAAAAGTCGAAAGTCGTGGATTGCCACAGCGCAGATTGTGATTATGGCTGCATTGTTGTTATGAGCCAGCCGCGCCTTTTATGATGAAAAAACATTGCAGCTTAACTGGCTAGCTCTGATGATTCACACTTCCAGGGGGATTAAACTTATCGCCTGGTTTGTTTCCATGCGTGTCTATGAGCAAGTCTTTTCTTTAATCCAATACGCCGAATACTTTTCTCATCCGGCTTTTTTTATGTTCACAATCGATCTGAATGTTTTAACTCCCACTCGTTTTTTTTCGGGAAAGGGCCAATTGGTCAACGGACACAGCAAAACGCTGGGTACTTTTTTCAGTGGGATGTTGCTGTTGGTCATCTATGGCTGTTTGCAAACGTCCTATTTCAAATAGGGTGTCCGATTTTGGATTCGTGGGGTCGTATTTTTTGGATGGCCTATTGAGCGTGATAACCGCAATTATATTTCATGCTGGCAACGTGATGATGAGCGGAACAAAGAGTAATAACTCTGAACCGTGTGCGTGACGTAAACGGAGACGGCTATGACCCAGATGGTCGCTTCCATGGGTCTTTTTTGTCCTCAAACATCCGACGAAACTTTTGGTCTTCAATTTTAGGGTACTCAATTCCAGGGAGTCTTTTAAGTGGTCGGTAGTTTTCTGGTTCCTGCTGAAAGCCAGAAATAAATCGAATCAACTCTGGTTTTGTAAAGCTCCTCATTCTGTCGCCATCATATGCCTTGAGAAGACTTGCCATTGCTCGAAGCGATCCTGTGGACTTTTCTGAAAGAGCCACGATCGACATGGGCATTTGCATAAAGTTGAATAGGTCTTGAAGATGTTTTCGATAGCTCTCTGCCGACACCTTTCTCGTTCGTATTTGTTTCTTCTTGGATGAACCAAACGGTAGAGGATTGTTGGTGACGGGAACCAGAGGCACTGGCTCGCGCTCTACGCGTTCTACAATCTCGTCGTCAAACATCGCTTCTTGTTTTTTACCGAAATACTTCAACATCATAGTCGGACTCCCTTCAGTAAATTATAGTCAAAGTGTGGGGTCTCGACAAATTCAATCACCCCAATGACATGGGCGGCATCTCGGTCTTTTCTTTTCTGACTGCCATACCCCTTATGTAAAATGATGTGCGAGAAATATGACTGAACCAAAATCATGAAACTATTTGTAACCTCGATTGAATTTCAGGTTTTGGTTCAGGCGGTGAATGTTCGTTTTGTCAGGAAGCATACCCAAGTTAGGATGAAAAATATGATCGAATGTAATTGTGGTTTTGATGGGGTCTGCTGGGGTGAAATCGGTCGTTTGCTTAACCAAATCAAGGGTCAATAACAAGTGGGCAGTCAGGGTAAAGTCAGGTTCTGTTACAATGACCTTAGAGCCTTGGCTATGGCGCGAATCTCCGGTCCCTCATTCTCGCCTTGGCGGTGGATTATATAGACGCTCTGTCTGCGCTGTTTGTCAGGGATCACGCAGGGATATTGTACAAGATGATACTTCTGTGCGGCCTTTTGGTTATATAGCTTCACGACAAACTCAGGCAAGTAAGCGAGGGCAAAACCTTCGCTACAAATTTCAATTGCCGATTGCATAAGAGCCACCCGATAAGCAAATTTACGAGGGAATTCATGATCGGGCCAGCCATCAAGTCCGACCACTTTTGACGGGGTCCCTTCGAGCGGGGCAAGAGGAACCACGAATGGTGGGTCCGTGTCTTTGCTATCAAACGCGCCCTTCAAGCCGAAAACTCCCATTGTGATCTTAGTTGCTTCTTTAAAGACAACTCTCGGAGTCGGAATTGGCACGTAAGTGATGCCGACATCCGTCCTCCTTTGTTCAATGGACTGCTCAAGTTGACCTGGCAAAAATTCTTGTAGAACAAGCGAGCGGAATGAGTAGGTCTTTAGAAGAACATTTAAGAAAAAGGTCGTGAACACTTCAAATGAACCAACACGAAAATGTTCGCTCGCGCTAGGTTGCCTTATATCTTTGCTCAAGTTGAGCCAAGAGTTTAGTAACGGTTCGGCTGTCTCAAGAAACTGCATTCCAGATTCCGTAATAACTAACCCGCGTCCTTCTCTTTCAGTAAGGTGAAGTCCTGTTTCGACTTCTAGAAGCTTTATGGCTTTCGATAATGCGGGCTGAGAGATTCTTAAAATCTCACTGGCTTTAGTTATTGAACCCGTCTTGGCTAATACGCAAAAATAACGAACCCGATCTATATCCATAGGTTATGTATATATAACTTTAATGAACTTATTTTCAACTGTTTTTTCTTTTAGATTGTCGTCATGGAAACTAAATGCCCATTTACAAAACTAATGAAGAAGAACCCGATAGGCAAACTCATGGCCTTCCAGAATGATCCTTTTGGATTCTTTGATGAACACAAGCCTGAGAATACGAATAAACCTGTATATCTGAATCTAGGGTTTCGTCGATTCTTCTTCTGCTATGACCCTCAACACGCACAGCACGTTTTGCAGGACCAAAAACACAAGTATGACAAAAGCTCTCTTGTGCTGAAAAAGATTAAAGCGTTGTCGGGGCCGCAGGGGCTGATCCAACTTAAAGGCGAAGAAGCGCAGAGAGTCCGACAAACAAGTGCTAAACTTATGAATAATGCGGGCATGGATCGCTTAGTTCAAAAGGTCGACTTATTTATTAAAGAAATATTTCCCGTAATCGACAAGGCCATCGAAAAACAAGAGCCAGTGGATTTGGTTCCACATTTAACTCGGATTGTGTTGCGGACCGCGGGAGTGTTCGTGCTTAACCATGATCTCATTTCTGAATCAGACAAGCTCAATTGGGCATTTGTGAGCTTAAACCGAAAAGCCGGAGAAAGCCTAAGGAGCATAGCCGAATGTCCTTTTTCTCCTGCGAAGAGAAGATCACTGAATACGATTCACTCAGAATTGGACCAAATCGCGGAACAAATTTTAAAAGACGACGAGCCATCTCTTCTAAAGGCAATGACGGACAGGGGCGAAGAGAGGCATTTCATTCGAGACCAATTAAAGGCATTTATGTTTGCGGGCTATGACACCACGGCCTCTTCGCTTATCTTTGCGACATATCTTGTGGCGGCACATGAATCTGCACAAAGACAAATCGCTCACGAAGCAGGGCGATTTCCCACGCTCAATTACGTTAATTTGAGAAAGTCGGACTTTGTTCAGTCAACCTACAAAGAGGCTTTAAGACTCTATCCTTCAGCATACTTTTTACCTCGAGAAAGCAATCAAGATGACATCTTAGGTGGTGTAAAAATTCCCAAAGGATCACAGGTATTCCTCAGTGTCCGACATATACAACGACACCCCGATTACTTTAGTAATCCGAATGAGTTTGTCGCAGATCGTTTTATAAATGATCTCAAACACCCGTTCTCCTTTCTTCCCTTTGGTGGTGGGCCAAGAATTTGTATCGGAGCAGCACTTGCCAAACTCGAAGCTACTTTAGTTCTGCAAAAACTTTGTGAGCGTTATGAAATGCGCCCTGCCGACCCTCGGCCACCAGAAATAGAGGCTCTAATCACTGCACATACAAATTCTCCACTAGCTGTGTTTTTTAAGATGCGGGAGGAGAGAAAGACAAAGGTATCATCATGAGCGCACTTAAAATTAAGGACACACTCGGTTCTATCGAACAAAATATGAAGGTGCTTTCCCCTTACCGAAGGCCCGCACTATTTAGTCAGTTTCTTGTTAAGGGCTATACTGCGGTTACTTTAAGCTCGGTCCCTGAAGCTAAATTTTCTGAACTTTTGCGGGCTAAAGTTTGCTTAGGTACTCTTATTACTCTGTATGACGATTTGGCCGACCGACCAACACAGCAAAATCCACAGTTATTGGAAGTTCTTTATGGACTTGATTTTCAGCGGTGTGATTTTGCCGGACACCTAAATGCAGATGATCGACATATAGTCAGCTTTGCAAAATCACTGTTTATAGAAATGAATGAAATTTTAATGCGGCAGCCACATTATCAACATCTTAATGAAGTTCTCAATTTTGATTTGAAACAGTTTTACTCCGCAAACCAGTTCAGTTCGCTTTTGACGGCCAACCCTTTTATCAATAACTCACTTGAAAATCGCTTATATGCTCACCACAACATGGGGATGGTCATGGCAGCAATGATGGACTTAATTTCCATTAGGGACCTCAATTTTGCAGAGTTTGGTGCCATAAGAGAGGTGTTGTTGATGGGTCAACGTATGGGACGAATATTCAATGTCTTATCCACTCGAAAGAGGGAGTTTATCGATGGTGATATTACGGGTGAACTGTCAATATGTCGGTGCGAAATTGAAATTGCGGTCGCCGAGCGGAAGTTGAGAAATGAAATTCAAGAGCTTCACGACAGAATTTATGAGTTCAATACTCATATCACGACATTTTCGATAATGGCCTATCTCAAGGGGCTAACGGAAGTTCAGGTACTTCACGAAAAGATGGAAGGTATCATATGAGACCGTTTCTCGGGGGATGCCTTTGCGAGAGTACACGATACAAAATTTCTCAGCCGCCGATCTCCCAAGGGATTTGCTATTGCCGACAATGTCGAAAGGCTGGTGGCGCGTGTGGAAGTCCTGTGATGGTCTTGAGCAAAGCTACATTTGAATGTTCGCCGGGAACTTTGTCGACGTGCGAGACCACATCGAGTCGAAATTCAGTCGTGACGAGAAACTTTTGTAAAAACTGTGGCAGTCATATATTCGCTCAAATCTCTGACGTGCCTGATCTGGTCACTGTTAGGGCGGCTACGCTCGACGATTTCAGCCTCTTCACTCCGCAGTATCTTGTTTGGACTCAAAGTGCTGGCCCCTCATGTGTCTTTCCGAAGGGAATACCGGCTTTTCCTGAGAACGCTCCCCTGGCGGTGATTTTGGGTAGGACTATCAAATCAATTTGATGGCTCACGCCGGCGGTTGGTTAAACGCCGCAAAGGTCAGGGATTGGGTCAGGGATTGGGTCAGGGATTGGGTCAGGGTAAAATCACTCTCCTAAAAATGAATCTTATTTTTTCCAGAATCATCCGAGGATATTTCTATAATGAATTTACTCGGTTGAGAGTTTCTGATTTAGGACTGTACCGCCGAAACCTCAGGCAAAGGTCAGGCAAAATCCAGGTAGAGGTTCGAGTTTTCATGTAAGTTCATGTGATGTCAGGCGACGGCTCAAAACCTAACGCCGTAAAATCATTAGCTTTGGAATTTCAGGCGGTTAGGTTTTTGCGGCATTCATGCCGCGAGATTAATGGCGGAGAGGGAGAGTTGCTCTAACCGCCCTTTCAAGTTCCCGGTCTCGTTCACGAATAAGTCATTTCAATAACTTGCCACGTCTCAATTGTCGCTTGTGTCTTCTTGTGTCCGACTGTTTCGACGTAGGGCGTTCCACGTCGATTCGCTTAGCGCCTACTGAAGTTTCCTTAAACACATCCAAATGGTACCCTTGCTGAATTCGTTAGACCGTAACCCCTGCCTAATTCGCGCCTAAAAATAAAAACCGATCAAATCTAAGATTGCTCGCTCAACAGAGGGGCCTTCGATGATCGACCGCGCAGCGACCTTGATAGATGAAATCCGGCAGCTGAAA